>JAZRCO010000044.1:0-18884 GCA_045659855.1 Eubacteriales bacterium
TAACGAGTATCGGTGGTGCTGCGTTCTCGTATTGCAAGTCACTGACAAGCGTAGTTATCCCCAGCAGTGTAACGAGTATTGGTGATGATGCGTTCTCGTATTGCAGGTCACTTACAAGTATAGAAATCCCCGACAGTGTAACGAGTATCGGTGATTCTGCGTTCTCGTTTTGCAGGTCACTTACAAGCATAGAAATCCCCGACAGTGTAACGAGTATCGGTGATTATGCGTTCTCGTATTGCGAGTCACTGACAAGCATAGAAATCCCCGACGGTGTAACGAGTATCGGTTATTATGCGTTCTCGTATTGCGAGTCACTTACAAGCATAGAAATCCCCAACGGTGTAACGAGTATCGGTCATTGTGCGTTCGATGGTTGCCACTCACTGACAATCTACTGTGAAGCAACGAGTCAGCCTAGCGGTTGGTATTCTAATTGGAATTCCGATAACCGTCCCGTAGTTTGGGGATACACCGAAAACTAGTCTAATAAGCAATCCTAAAGGGCAGGAAAAATCCTGCCCTTATTTATTTTCGAGGGGGAGGACTATTGCATTTTACCCTTGGCTATGCTATAATAGGGCGTTAAGCTTTTTATGTGAGGAAGAAAATGAAATTTAGGAATCTTATTTCGGGATATATCGGCGACAAGGCGTTTTACAAGCGTACTCTTGCCATCGCCATTCCCATGATCATACAAAACACGGTTACGAATCTTGTTAACCTTCTCGACAATCTCATGGTCGGCTCGCTCGGTACCGAGCAAATGTCGGGCGTTGCGATCGTGAATATGTTTATTTTCGTCTTTAACCTCGCCATCTTCGGCGCCATCTCGGGTGCGGGTATTTTCACCGCGCAGTTCAACGGTCGAGGCGACGTTGAGGGCGTTCGTTACACGCTCCGCGCAAAGCTCGTCATTTGCATGGCGGTCGGCATTCTCGGCGTGGGAATCATCGGCGGATTCGGTCACAATCTCATCGAGGCCTTTCTTCACGAGGGCACGGACGGTGACCTCGCCTTGACGATGGCGGCGGGCGAGAGATATCTCTCATTTATCGTTATCGGTCTTATTCCCTTTGCCCTCTCGCAGGTCTATGCATCAACTCTTAGGGAAACGGGAGAGACCGTTATCCCGATGATAGCATCCCTTGCATCCATCGCCACAAACTTTGTTTTCAACGGACTCCTCATCTTCGGTCTTTTCGGATTCCCCGCGCTCGGCGTGGCGGGAGCCGCTATTGCGACCTCTCTTTCAAGATTTGTGGAGCTCACAATACTCCTACTCTACACGCATCTCAACAAGAGAAAATTCCCGTTTGCAACGGGCGTATTCCGTAATTTCCGCGTGCCCGCTCCGCTTGTTAAGCAAATTGCAATTAAGGGCGCACCCATTCTTGCAAACGAGCTCTTTTGGTCACTTTCAGTCACCGTGTGCAATCAGTGCTATTCCACTCGCGGTCTTGACGTGGTGGCGGCTATGAACATCGCCTTTACCATTCAAAATCTTCTCAGCGTGGCATATTTTGCCCTTTCCTCGTCCATTGCCATTATCGTCGGCAATCTTCTCGGTGCGGGCAAGCTCGAAGAGGCGCGGGACGAGGACAAAAAGCTGCTCGCCTTTGCGGTATTTATGGGAGGCATTATGATGGTCGTTCAGCTCTCCCTTTCGGGCATTTTCCCCTTGCTCTACGAAACGACGGCACAGGTGAGAGAGCTATCGGGCTACGTTATGACCTGCTTTGCCCTCACAATGCCCGCGGCGGCACTTGCGACCTCGACCTATTACACCATCCGCTCGGGCGGTAGAGTGTTTATCACCATGCTATTCGACAGCATCTACGCCTGGGTGATCGTTATGCCCGTTGTCTTCACCTTGGCATATTTCACCTCAATTCCCTTCAAGCTCCTCCTCCCCATCGTGTTGGTTGTGGAGAACCTCAAGCTCATCCCCGGCCTTGTTCTCGTTCACAAGGGAATATGGGTAAGACAAATCAAGGTCGATTAATATTGCCAAAAAATTGACAGTATTTCTTGCAAAGATGAAAAAAATCACATAAATTTCATCTTAAGAAAGAAAAGTATGACAAAAAAATAACAAATTCTATTGATTTTTATACTAAGTTGTGCTATACTAACCACGGTAAATACTAACTGTATAAGTAAATTTATTACATAAAGGAGAAACAATCATGGGATTTTTCACAGGTAAAACAGCCATAATCACAGGCGCTGGTTTCGCTTCCCTCTCCGACGGCAGATGCGGCTCTATCGGCTACGGTATCGCTACCGCTTACGCTAAGGAAGGCGCAAACCTCGTTATCACAGGCCGTAACGTTGCTAAGCTTGAAAAGGCAAAGGAAGAGCTTGAAAAGCTCTACGGCATTCAGGTTCTCGCTATCTCCGCGGACATTTCCGAGGGTGCGGACAACGAAGCAACAGCTAAGATGGTAGCTGACAAGGCAATCGAGGCGTTCGGCAGAATCGACGTGCTCATCAACAACGCGCAGGCATCCGCCTCCGGCGTTACAATTCAGGACCACACAACAGAGCAGTTCAATCTTGCTATGTACTCCGGTCTTTACGCAACCTTCTACTACATGAAGGCGTGCTACCCCCACCTCAAGGCAACTCAGGGTAGCATCATCAACTTCGCTTCAGGCGCAGGACTTTTCGGTAACTACGGTCAGTGCTCTTACGCAGCTGCCAAGGAAGGCATTCGCGGTCTCTCCCGTGTTGCAGCTACTGAATGGGCTCGCGACGGCATCAACACAAACGTTGTTTGCCCCCTCGCATGGACTGCTCAGCTTGAAAACTTCGAAAAGGCATATCCCGAAGCATTCAAGGCAAACGTTAAGATGCCTCCCGCAGGCCACTTCGGTGATCCCGAAACTGAAATCGGCCGTGTTTGCGTTCAGCTCGCTCACCCCGACTTCAAGTACCTCAACGGTGAAACACTCACACTCGAAGGCGGAATGGGACTTCGTCCTTAATTATAACCCAAAAAAACCACCCGTGAAAACGGGTGGTTTACTTTTTTATCCGCCATCACCCCGTGAGGCACTATGCCGCCCTCTCGGTCACAGTTGCCATCTCGGTCATCATGTTCTCGATAAATATTCCGTATCCCGTGGTGGGATCGTTGACGAGCACGTGCGTTACCGCACCGATGAGCTTTCCGTTTTGAATTATGGGTGAGCCACTCATTCCCTGAACGATACCTCCCGTCTTGGCAAGGAGCGTTTCGTCGGTGATCTTGATGTTGAAGCACTTATTTCCCTGCGCATTTCTATTGACGTTGAATATCTCGGCACGGTATTCGCGGCGAACGTTATCGTCAAGCGTGCATATCACCGTTGCCTCACCCTCTCGCACCTCGTCCTTAAGTCCAAGTGAATAGGTCTTGTCGCATATCTCCCTCGGCTTTCTGATGAGCGTGCCGAAAACACCGACCTCGCTGTTTTTGTGGATCGTACCTATCTTCGCCGAATTGAAATATCCCTTCAGCTCACCCGGGACACCTCGCTGACCCTTGTTGGTGCCGTTTATCGTAACGCCGAGCACCGAGCCGCCGAGCATTGGGACGAGCTCGCCCGTTTCACTCTCACATATACCGTGACCAAGGCCGCCAAAGGTGCCGTCCTCGAGAACGTAGGTGAGCGTGCCGATACCCGCGCCGCTATCCTTGAGGTACACTCCGAGTGTGTATTTCTTCTCGCTCTCCGAATATTTCGGCTTAAAGCGCGCCTTGTGCTCCTTCCCTGCACGAAGATAGGTAAGCTCCATCTCCGAGCCGCCCTGCGCGGCACTGTTGAGGTCGTCAAGAGAGGATATCTCCTTGCCGTTGACCTTGATTATCGTATCGTAAAGCCGAACGCCCGCAAGATATGCGGGATTCGTTGCCTCGTCATCAAAGCCGACGACGGTCGCACCCTTGAGCGTGAATTTTAGACCGAACGGAACACCGCCCGCATAGACCTTTACGTCCTTGAGCTTTGCCACCGTGACCGTGCGAACGGGAATGGCGCCGAAGAGCTTGTACTGTCCGCGAAGGAGCTCGACCGCCGAGTCGCCGCCCGTCTCCGAGTCGCATTCAAAGCTCGCACCGAGATAGCTCGGAATCGACTCATCCGAGAAGCAGGAAACCGTCTTGGGAATGGCTATTCCGTAAACGGTGAACAGTCCTCCAACGAGTAGGGCGACGGCGAGAAGGATGGGCAATATCCTTCTCCTAAGGATCGCCAAAAGTGAGGAATTTATTTTGATTTTCATTAGATATTTTACCTCCGTATCGAAAAATATTGAAAAATTTGAAATCCTCTATTTATAATTTGCTCAAAATGTGATAAAATAAAAGTGTAAATATTTTGTTTTAATTTTTCGATGGGGAGGTATGCTAAAAATGGCCAATAAGAGCTACTCGGAGCAAGGTGCGGACAACAAAATAACGACCTATAAGGAGCGCTCGCTGCACTCCTCACTTAAAGCATATTTTTGTCCCGACGAGAGTATGCACGAGATAAAGATAGGAAGATTCTTTGCCGACGCGTGCGACGGCACGAAAATTTTCGAGATACAAACGGGCTCTCTCGGGCCGCTTGAGAAGAAGATAAAATTCTATCTTGAGAACACCGAGCTCGATATCGTGATAGTACACCCGATAGCAAAAAA
Source organism: Eubacteriales bacterium (assembly GCA_045659855.1). Taxonomy (GTDB): domain Bacteria; phylum Bacillota; class Clostridia; order Oscillospirales; family CAG-272; genus RGIG4608. The sequence continues at coordinate 4,669 of JAZRCO010000044.1, forward strand.
TCGCAAAATATATTGGCTGGACGGCGAGGGAGAGCTCCAGGGTACGCCAAAGCTCTCATCAAGCCACAAATCGCTCGCCGACGGCATCTCCAACCTCTACTACCTTAGAAATTACATAGGAAATCCGCGCGTTTCGTTTTGCTTTGTGCTAATGGAGATAGACGAGGTGCGACTGCTCGACGGCTATGGAAAAAATAAAAAAATCCGCGCTACGAGCGTGGATAGGGTTGCAGGTGAGATATATTCCGTTCATTACGTGCGAAGCGTTACCGACGTCCGCGAGATCATTTTACCGTTACTCCCAAGCTCACCGTTTACGCGCGAGGAGCTTTCAAGGTCGCTAAAGCTCGATAAAATGCACCTTTGGAGTGCGCAAAAGCTCCTTTGCGAGCTCGAAATCGTCAGCTGCGAGCGCGACGGCAAGAGATTGCTCTTTCAAAAGCTCGTTTAGATAAAAAAAGCTCCCCCAAGGGGGACCGAAATATAGAAAAAAAGACCGCATTTGCGGTCTTTTTTTGTCTAAATTAATTAAGCGAGAATTGTAATTCTACCCTTTGTTACTTCAGTAATAATGTCAAGAATCTGAAGAATAACGTTACCAAATCCTGTTACAAGACAAATAATACCAACAACAAGTGTTACAGCGTTCTTTGTCTCAAAGAATCTCAAGATTCTGTAAATGGGAGAGATAATGTAACCAAAGAATACAAGAAGAACAACCTTTGCCCAAAGGGGAAGGCTCTCGAACATATCAATGATCTGGCTCATGAGTTTACTCCTTTTCTATAGTGATATTAACATTTTAATACTTTTATCGAAAAATGTCAATAGAAATTTAAAAATTGTTCGTTTGGCACTATATAATGTATTGTAAAATATAAAAATATATGATATAATTAGTTTGGAAAACCATCTATTTTTGTAAAACGAAAGGAAAAATTATGGAAATTAAAGACATTCTCTCAAAGGTTGACCATACGTTGCTCGCTCAGGGCGCAACCTGGTCTGAAATAAAGGCAATTTGCGACGACGGTATGAAATACGGTACCGCTTCCGTTTGCATTCCCGCTTCTTACGTTAAACAGGCGAAGGAATACGTGGGCGAAAAGCTCGCAATTTGCACGGTTATCGGCTTCCCCAACGGATATAGCACGACCGCAACAAAGGTTTTCGAAACTGCGGACGCAATCGCTAACGGCGCCGACGAGATCGATATGGTAATTAATATCGGTTGGCTCAAGGACAAGAAATATGACGCTCTCCTTGACGAGATCAATGCTATAAAGGACGCTTGCGCAGGCAAAATATTAAAGGTAATTATCGAAACCTGCCTCCTCACCGACGATGAAAAGGTTAAGATGACCGAGATCGTCTCCGAGAGCCGCGCGGACTACATTAAGACAAGCACAGGATTCTCAACTGCGGGCGCAACCCGTCACGACGTTGAGATCTTTGCAGCACACGTTACAAACGGCACACTCATCAAGGCGGCGGGCGGAATTGCCTCCATTCAGGATGCCGAGGATTTTATCGCTCTCGGTGCGAGCCGTCTTGGCACGTCAAGAATTGTAAAAATCGTAAAGACAGGAGAACAAAATAATGGCGACAGCTCATATTAAAGCGGAAATAGGCGATTTCGGTAAAACCGTGCTCATGCCCGGTGGCCCTCTTCGCGCAAAATTTATAGCGGAAACGTTCCTTGAAAATCCCGTGCTCGTGAATAACGTTCGCGGCGTTCAGGGTTATACAGGTACTTATAAGGGCGTTAAGGTGTCCGTTATGGCGAGCGGTATGGGTATGCCCTCCATCGGCATCTACTCCTTCGAGCTTTACAATTTCTTCGGTGTTGAAAACATCATGAGAATCGGCTCCGCAGGTGCTCTCACCAACGATATCCAGCTTCGTGACATCGTTATGGGTATGGGTGCTTGCACCAACTCCAATTTTGCAAGTAATTTCAATCTTCCCGGCACATACGCGCCAATTTGCGATTTCACAATGCTTCGCAAATGCGTTGAAACGGCAGAAGAATTGAATCTCAAATATAAGGTTGGCAACATTTTGTCATCCGATACCTTCTATCGCGACGCTCCCTTGCGTGAAAACGGCGGACTCCCCGACTGTGAATGGGGCGAGAAGATGGGCGTTATGGCAGTTGAAATGGAAGCAGCGGCACTCTATATGAACGCAGCTCGCTACGGCAAGCGCGCGCTCGCAATTTGCACCGTTTCCGATAACCTTATCGAGCATACGGGCTGCACGGCTGAGGAAAGACAAAACTCCTTTACCGATATGATGACCCTCGCACTCGAAACCGCAGTTAAACTCGATAATATGTAATGTGTATAGGGGGAATTTTGCCAAAATTCCCCCTGTGTGACCTAAATTGAAGCAAGCTAGGGTTGTGAAGATGTCTAAAACATAAATTATTAGCACATTCGTTATGGCTACAAGTCATCCTGAGCGTAAGCGAAGTTTTGGGAGCAAAGCATTAGCGTCGCGACTAAAACCTCTGCTTGCAGAGGGATCTACGATGGAGTTTTATATAATTTTCTTAACATAAAGAAATGTTTAATACAACTATGTACTACATTTACATTTTAACGAACAAAACCAACAATGTCTTATACATCGGTATGACAAACGATATTCATAGAAGAATATACGAGCACAAAAGTGAGATGATAGACGGTTTTTCAAAACGTTATCACACTCACAAATTAGTATATTTTGAAAAATATGTCAATCCAACTGAAGCCATATCACGAGAAAAGCAATTAAAGGGGTATAAAAGATTCAAAAAGATTTCGCTAATTGAACAAATGAATCCCAGTTGGAGCGATTTGAGTGAGGATTTGCATTGATATGCTTTATAAAAAGTAACTTTGAATTGAAAAGTTATACAAAGCTCCATCGTAGATCCCTGCATAAATGCAGGTTTTACTCGTTCCACGATGTTGCACTCGCAAAACTTCGCTCCGCTCAGGATGACGCACTAATATCACTATAAACAAGTTTACTAACACCAATTTTATAACAAATCAAAATTTGAACCTCTTATCGAAAGGAGAAAAACCAAGAATGAACGAACCGTTATTTTGCAACAGCTTTACATACGACAAAAAGATGGCAACGGAAACAACACTCCATTTGTATTTCAAAACTAAAATGATGAAATTAGCATATGCTTCAATGGCTTTTGGTATTGTTTTCTTTATGCTATTGCCCCAAATAATAGAAGCGCTCCCCGAGTTTGAAAAGTTTTATAGTTTTATTGCTTCTACCATTTGCGTGTGTTTTTTGATAAGTATCTTCTGTTTTGTGCTTTTATATTTTTTAATGATAAATCAGGGCTCAAAAACTTCCGACGAAGCTATGTCGATTGTTACAGTAAGCGAAAATGAGATTCAATGGAAAAAGGGAGAGAAAACTAAAACCTTTAATCCAAAGAAAATCTATGCTTTCTATGAAACAAAAAATTACATCGTTGCGGCAGCGGGACTTGGTTCAAATGATATGATATTGAAAAAAGACGCGTTTTCTGTTGGTACTAGCGAAGACTTTATTAAGTTTTTGAAGAAAAACGGATCTTTCCAAATTAAATAGCAAACTAAAGCATTAAAAAGTTTTGGTATTAAAGGTTAGTTCACCTTTGAAACGGACCGTCGAGGACGCCGGTCCCTACAATGATAGTGCCAATTATATTGTTAGGTAACAGACATATACTAAACGAAACAGCTACGATTTCACAAAATACAACTTGAAAACCCGTAGGGGCGCGCATTGCGCGTCCGAGCAGACAACATAACAAATAAAAACAATTCTGCCAGAACCCACAGTAGCAAATTGCGATTTTTCGAGGTGACGAGAAAAATCATCAGTGTCAACTTGTTGACACAATTTGCGCGAAATTTTGCGGCAAATTTCTACAAAAAGCTTTTTTGGTACTTTTTTCTCGAAAAAAGTACAATCCTAATCTTGTAACTAAAGGAAAATATATGAAAAAAAGAGTATTTTTAATTGTTCTCGACTCGTGCGGGGCGGGTGCGATGCCCGACTGCGAAAAGTTCGGCGACCGCGACTGCCACACGATCAAGAGAATCTCAACTTCAAATAAATTCTCTTGCGAAAATCTTCGCAAGATGGGCATAGGACACATCGACGGACTCGAATTTTTGGGCAAGGTCGATGCTCCCACGGCTCGCGTTGCGCGCCTTACCGAAAAGTCAATGGGCAAGGATACGACCATCGGTCACTGGGAAATTGCGGGCATAATCTCCGAAAATCCCCTTCCCACCTACCCCGACGGCTTCCCCAAGGAGCTTCTTGACGAATTCTCAAAGAGAGTCGGTAGAGGTGTGCTTTGCAACAAGCCCTATTCAGGCACCGACGTTATCCGCGACTTCGGCGAGGAGCACGTAAGAACGGGCGACCTCATCGTCTATACGAGCGCGGACTCCGTTTTCCAAATCGCCGCGCACGAGAGCATCGTTCCCGTGGAAACACTTTACGAATACTGCCGTATCGCGCGTGAGCTCCTTTGCGGTGAACACGCGGTAGGACGAGTTATCGCACGTCCGTTTGAGGGCGAGCATCCCTTCAAGAGAACGGCAAACCGCCACGATTTCTCACTCGAGCCCTACGGTCATACCGTTCTTGACGCCCTCATCGAGCAGGGCAAGGACGTCTATGCCATCGGCAAAATTTATGATATTTTCGCAGGCAAGGGCGTGAGCGAAAAGGTGTTCACGCACTCCAATCACGAGGGCATGCAGCTCTCACTTGAAGCTCTCGACAAGGATTTTGACGGTCTTTGCTTTATCAATCTCGTCGATTTCGATATGCTCTACGGTCACCGTCAGGATATCAACGGCTACGCAAACGCGTTCGCTGAATTTGACAGATGGCTTCCCACATTTACGGAAAACATGCGCGACGACGATATCATCATCATCACCGCCGACCACGGCTGTGATCCCGGCGACCACCATACCGACCACACAAGAGAGTACGTTCCCTGCATTATGTACGGCAAGAATATTGCCCCTGCAAATCTCGGCACACGCTCCACTTATTCCGACATCGCCGCAACCGTTGCGGATTATCTCGACATTGACTATGCCTGCGAGGGCAAATCAATGCTCGCGGATGAATAAAGCTATTTTTGAATTGCAATAGGCACTTAACCCATTTGCAAAAACATTTTATAGCCACGATAATGTAACTCTATATAATTGGTATATTACTCCCGAAAGGAGAAACTAAATGATAGAAAATAAAACAAATTACCGCGCGCTCGCGCTTGAAGCGATCGGTGCGATGAAAAAATCATATTCGCCCTACTCAAATTTCACGGTAGGCGCGGCGCTCCTCACCAAAGAGGGCAAAATTTATACGGGTGCGAATATTGAAAATGCATCCTATACACCAACAGTTTGCGCCGAGCGAAACGCAATATTCACCGCCGTACATAACGGTGAGCGCGAGTTCGAGGCAATTGCCGTTGTCGGTGGGCTCAAGGGTGAAATTAAGGGCGTAACAGCTCCCTGTGGCGTTTGCCGTCAGGTAATGAGCGAATTTTGCTCGCCCGATTTTAAGGTGATCCTCGTCACCTCGAGCGAAGGCGACTATATAGAAGAAACACTCGACGGTCTTTTGCCGTATATGTTTAAGCTGTAAAGCACACCGTTCGCACCGCACCGGAAGGACGTTTTGTCCACTTCTTCAAAAGTGGCTCTCCACAGGTTAGTTTGCATTTAGACCGCCTGCGTGGCGGGCGCCACATTTAAAATAAAATTTAACATTCAATACATAATAAGGAGAATAATATGAAAATTGCACTTATTGCACACGACAAGAAAAAGGATGCGATAATTGAGCTCGCCAAGGAATACAAGGACGTTCTTTCCGCGCACGAGCTTTATGCAACGGGCACTACGGGTACTCTCATTATGGGTGAAACAGGTCTTCTCATTCACCGCATGAAATCGGGCCCCCTCGGCGGCGACCAGCAGATCGGCGCAATGCTCGCAAACGGTGAGCTCGACCTCATCATCTTCCTTCGCGATCCCCTCACGGCACAGCCCCACGAGCCCGACGTTTCGGCTCTTCTTCGTCTTTGCGACGTACAAAAGATTCCGCTCGCAACGAATGCGTCAAGCGCGATCATTATGCTTGAGGCACTCAAGGGTGGCATTTACTTCAAATAAAGCAAAAGCAAAAGGAAAGAGTCCTGCGGGCTCTTTCCTTTTTTTGTGGGCTTGTGCGCTCAAGCTATAAAAAATTAAAAATATGTTCAAAAAAATATCAAAAAATATTGGACAAACCGATATTTTTATGTTATGATATATTAAAATCGAGTAATGTCGGCTTGACGGGAAAATTCCAAGCAAGAACTGACATAAATTTACGGAAAGGAGCGATACCGTGCTATTTTACGACGTCGAATTTAAGAGCATTCCCGAAATTAAATACAACTGCGCTATTGCGGCGGCGGAATATAGCGTGTCGTTGGCTGCCAATGACCATCTTTTAGAGCTTTGCTACGTCCATTCGGGCGCTTGCGTGCGCAAAGACGGCAAGGAGGTAACGCTCTATGAGGAGGGACATCTTATTCCCATCGTTTTCTCCGAGCAAAGTGAGATATACGGCGAGGGCGATGCTCCGATAAAAATGCACTGCGTTGGAATTGAATGCGAGCTCTCAGTTAGAACGCTCGACTCCGATCAGCTCACTTCCGACGAGGCGCGAGAGCTGATGAAGGCGCTCCTCTCGTCCAACAGATTCCTTTTGCCGAGCCACGGGCTCTCGTCCATTCAATGCGAGTGGCTCCTCCCCTACGTAAAGAAGATCGCCGCGTGCGACCGCGGGGACAGGATCGGCGAGCAAAGCCGTGCCATTTCCCTCATTTTTGAGCTTTTGAGTAGGATAACCAAATCGAGCATGGATGCTTTGGCATATGACACCAAGGCGTTCCCAACGAGTGCCGTTGCCTATAGCGAGATGGTGGTCGCCTACATCATGAAGAATTATAGAAAGAAGATCAGCGTTATCGACATCGCCAAGGAGTTTGGACTCACCCCCAACTATCTTCACTCCATTTTCAAGGAGGTCAAGGGCACAACGATAATCGATTATCTCACGTCCTACCGCATGAATCTCGCCAAGATCTACATCGAGCGCTTCGGCTTTAAGGCATACGAGGCGGCGCAAATGGTCGGAATCGACGATCCCACCTACTTTAGCCGAGTATTCAAGAAGCTCTACGGCAAGAGCGTTAGCGAATTCAAAAGAAAATAAACGAAAATTAAGGGCAGCGCCTTGCGGCGTTGCCCTTTTTGTTTTGGCTCCTTTAGGGTGCAACAACCCCTAGTTCTATTGGGGTAATAATAGAGTAGTGATGAATAAAAATCGGCGAGCTTGATGCAAGCCGAAAATTAAGCCTCCCTTGTGCAAAGGGAGGTGGCAAAATCTTTGATTTTGACGGAGGGATTGTTAGCAATGTAAAACAATCCCCCACCCGACATAGTCGGGAGCCCCCTTTACACAAAGGGGCCTTGGATAGTTACTCGTTCACGGGTTGTAGGGCGTGTAATGCAATAATATAATTCAGTGAGCATTAGGGTAGAAACCTGTAATGTCCCCTTTTAGGGGTAGAGAAAACCACCGGTTGAACCGGTGGTTTTGATTGTTTTATAAATCGAAATATTCGCTGTAATCGAAGTCGGGATCGTACTCTCCGTTTCTCTTAAGCTCTTGAATAAACTTCTTCATGCGCTTTTTCTCCTGCTTGCGGAAATCTTTGAGTTCCTTTTCGGCCGCCTTTCTTTCCTTTTGGGCTTTCTTCTTGGCCTTTTCCTTCTTCTTCTTTTCTTCCTTTTCCTTCTTTTCGATTTCTCTCATGCGCTTTTCGATCTTCTTGATCTGCTCGCGCTCCTTCTTTTGTTCCTCGCGTCTTTCTTCTCTTTCCTCGCGACGCTCTTCTCTCTTTTCTTCTCTCTTTTCCTTACGTGCCTTTTGCTTCTTTCTTCTCTTTCGAGCAAGCTCTTTTTGCTTTTCGGTACGCTTTTCATCGCGCTTTTCTTCTCTTTCGTCGGCGCGCTTTTCTCTCTTTTCTTCTCTTTCGCGTTTCTTTCTTTCCTGCTCTTTCTTAAACTCCTCTTTTCTCTTTTCTTCGAGAATTTGGAGTCTTTCCTGTCTTTTTGCGATTCTTTCTCTTCTACGGGCGTCCATTTCAGCGTACTCCGCCTCATAATCGGCGGTGAGAATGTTTTGGATACCCTTTGCGATGACGAGAATGAGTCCTGCAACCACAGTAAAGCCAATGATGTAGAGGATCACACCAAGCGGATAAAGACTCGGATTGGAGCTTCTTATCGCGTTGTGAATTAAGCTGTAAACGGGGAGCTCGCTATCAAAGTAGCGGCTGATGAAGAACATGTTAAACGTTGCTCCCTCGGGGAGAATGGTATTGTAGATAACCTCGTTGAGTAGCGTTGCAATACTGATGGCAATCAAGAAAATGGGGAGTGCATTCCAAAGTGTCTTCTTTTCGATCTTAACGTGTCCTGTGTAGTAAAGGAAAATCGCGATGACTACCATGGAGCCGTGACATACCATCGTTTGAATACAAATACCGAGCGTGGGAATAAACACCGTTGAGGGATAGAGCATAACTGCAAGTCCCGCAAACGCCGCAAAGGTTGCAAGATATGCAACGAAGTGCTTGTGGGGTCTTCCCTTGGTAAGACCTGCAAAAAGTCCTATGTACATGGGCGTTGAGCAAAATTGCCACGGAAATGCATACCAAACGTAGCCGTTCCATCCGTCGCCAAAGTTGAAAACGATCTGCTTATATACCTCGAAAACAATAACGATGATCGAAGTTATGAGAACTACCTTTTTAACGTTTTGAATAATACCTCTCTTCCAAAGATAGCAAAGCAAAACGGATGTTGCAAGCATCAAGATGAGGCAGGCAACGTGGAATGCTCCGTACATTGCCGGTGCTTTATCCAATTGAAAGTTCAAAACATCTAAAATTTTTTGAATAATCACTTTGATTCTCCTTTGTGACAATATCTATATGACGTTTTTCCTTGTCCCTTCCCCTTCAATATGGGATTTTGGGACGGGAAATGATGAATTTTTGCATTTGGATATACTTTTACATAATACATCATCATAATTTTATCACTAAATCAACAAATATGCAAGAGTTTTTTCAAAATCGCTTAAAATATCTTTTAGCTTCGTGCCTCTTCGACCGATTTTTTGAGGGGAAAGTTGTAAAATCTAGGTATCGATCACATAAAAACTTGTAAAAAAGAGGACTACGTTATGCAAAAACAGGAAATTCTTAACAAAAGAGGCACGTCCCGTGCCGAAAAATCAAAATTTGGAAGCGGTGCGTGGCAAAAAAAGGACGTTGCCCTGCGATATGCACGCGCCTTTTCGTTCTTATTGCTCGGATTTTTGCTTGGGGATACAAAAATGCTCTTTGATAGCACTCCGCTCGGCTTTGCCTTGCTCGGTGCGAGCATCGAGGAAGCTCCCTTTGTGCTGGTCGGCGTGCTTGCGAGCGCATTCGTCGGCGGCGAGATAGAGCTATCGAAAATAGTGGGCGCCTTTGCTCTCGTCCTCGCAAGGATACTTGCGAGCTTATTTTTGGACGGTGCGAGCATAAAAGGAGCGGCGCGCGGTGATTTTGCCGACGGATCGGACGATGCCTTGGGCGGTAACGGTGGCATTGGCGGTGTTGGTGGTAACGGCGGTAACGGCGGTAACGGCGGCATTGGTGGAAGCGGCACTGTAGCCGGTACGGGACTGCTCAGCATCTTCTCCGCCCTCTTCTCCGAGAACACGCATCTTCGGGTGATGGGCGGAGCCATCGGCGTTTTCGTTGTGGGTGTGTGGCGCATCGTTGCGGGCGGATTTCGGTTCTACGACCTCTTCGCCGCAATATTCTATCTCGTTCTCACTCCCGTTGCCACGTTGCTCTTCAGTAAATATTTCACGGTTAGCGCAAGAAAGCTGCGCGAGGGTGCATCGTTTTCGATAACGCCGACCGAGGAGCGCTTTTTCGATATTTCACGCGCGCTCATATTCGCTTGCCTCATCCTTTCGCTCGAAAAAACAACGGTATTTGGAATATCCGTTCCGCTCGCCGTGGCGCTTTTCGTCACTCTTCTCGTTTGCGCGAGAAGGGGTATCCTCTACGGCACGCTCGGTGGACTCTTATTCGGTGCGGCTATCTCGCCCTCATATGCGCCGATGCTCTCTCTATGCGCGCTGGCTTATTCCTCGCTGTCCAAGCTCTCGATCTTCGGCGGCGGATTTGCCTCTTGTATTGCGGGGCTCGTTTGGGGAATCTACGTGAGGGGTGCTTCGTCGATCGGAGCCGACCTGCCCGCCCTTCTCTCCACTTCCATGGCATTTTGCTGCGCCGAGCGGCTTTGTCTTTTCGAGGATATCGGACGCTTCTTCAAGCAAAGCGAGGAGAAAACGAGCTATCTCACTCCCGAAATGATCCTCGCCGAGCGCCGCGCGACAAGTCAGGACGAGCAGCTCAGGTGCATCTCGGACTCGTTCTCGTCACTCTCCGAGATTTTTTATAATCTCTCCTCAAAGCTCAAGCGCCCGAGTATGATAGATTTGCGGTCCATTTGTGAGGCGAGCTTTGAATCCCACTGCGCCGACTGTGAATGCCACGGCGCCTGCTTTGGCGGTGAATATGCGCTCACGCTCGACGTGATGAAGAAGATGACCGTTCAACTCCATTCGCACGGCACGGTCGATTCGAAAAAGCTACCCGAGGCGTTCAAAAAGAAGTGTCAAACACATAGCGAGATAGTGGATGCGGTCAATCGATCCTGCGCCATCGAAACGAAGAAGGCGTTCCAAAACGAAAAGACCGAGATATTCGCACTCGACTACGATGCGATATCGTCCATTCTCAACGATGCCATCGCTCAAAACGAGAGCGAGTTCAAGCTCGATGCCAAAATGAGCAAAAAAATAGCTCGCGCGCTCAATGAGTGCGGATACGGGGAGCGCTCCGTGATGGTGTTCGGTAAGAGAAAGCTAAAAATTCTCGCCCGAAATCTCGACCTCAGCGAAAGCGCGGGGGCGCTATCCTCCCTTCTCAAAAAGCTCGAGGAGATTACGGGGCGATCCCTCGGTGAGCCAAGCTTTGAGCTTTCCTTTGGCTCGGTAAATATGCAAATCGAGTCGAGGCGCGCCTTCTCCGCCGATTGCGCCTTTTCGAGTGTTGCGAGTGTCGGTGAGAGCGTTTGCGGTGACACCGTCAGCATTTTCGAAAACAAAAACGACTACCTCTATGCCCTCATTAGCGACGGAATGGGTACGGGACGAAGCGCCGCCCTCGCAAGCGAGATAGTCGGCGCGTTTCTTAGAAATATGCTGAGTGCGGGCAATCAAATGGATGCCTCGTTGCGAATGCTCAACAGCGTTTTGCGGAGTAAGAGCAAAAAGAGCGAGGATGAATGCTCCGCAACGGTCGATCTTCTTCAGCTCGACCTCTATTCGGGCGCTCTAACGCTCGTTAAAAGCGGCGCCGCTCCAACCTTCGTGCTTAGGCGAGGAAATGTGTTCAAGCTCGCTTCACCGAGCTTTCCGATCGGAATTTTGCGTTCGGTCGATGCAAAGCAGCTCTCCCTCAACTGCGAGGACGGTGACCTCGTGGTGATGATTAGCGACGGCGCTACAAGACAGGGCGATGAGTGTGATTTTCTATACGAGCTCCTCTCCGAGCCCTCCATGGCGGACGAGTCGACTAAGAAAATTGCCGATAAGATCGTGCGCCGTGCACGTGTCGAATGCGAGCCCCAAAACGACGACGTCTCCGCCGTAGTCATCCGTGTCAAAAAGGATGTTTGTAATTGGTGAGGAAAGTTATATCAAAACCGCTCAAACGGTGGGAAGGTTAGTTTGTGTTTAGGTCGCTCAAGCCGCTAGGGCTCCACCTTTGAAAAGGTGGACGAAACAATCGAGCGAGTTTGAGCTGATTATGCGTAAATTTTCGACAATTCACAAGTGAATTATCGGTACGAACAAACAAATGCCCTTACGAATACAAGTATTCGACGGACATTTCTTTATCCGTACTACGAAAACCTCTCCTTTGGAGAGGTTTTCTAAAATTTACTCGCTTTGTGCCTTATAATAGAGTTGAGTTCGTGCGAACAACGAATTAGTTAGTTGAAGTAGCAAATTATAGATTTTCTCGGCTTTGCCAAGCTATAGGCAATTTGCGTCGTAAGACGACAAGCGAATTGCTGGGCGCGCCACTAGGATATTATTTTAGTGCCGATTTTACGCGCGGCGACCGGTCTAACCCTAAACATAAAATATTGACTTTTATCAATTAATATGATATTATTAAAATAGGGTAATATCTAAAATCTAAGGAGTATGAAGAGATGTCGAAACCGATTGGAGAGATAAGCACGGCGGCGCTCGCGTATCTTGGCGACAGCGTGCTTGAGCTTTGCGTTCGCGAGATGCTTGTGGAGCGTGGAGTTTCTTCCGCGAAAAATTTAAACGCTGCGGCATTACGATTCGTGAAGGCGGAGGCGCAGGCCGACGCAATAACGAGGATTCTTCCCCACTTAACGGAGGAGGAGAATGCGGCATACCGTCGCGGCAGGAACATTGGACACACCAACGTTCCAAAGAGCGCAACGGTGGCTCAGTACCGACTTGCGACGGGCCTTGAGGCACTTTTCGGGTACCTCAAATATCTCGGCAGGCAGGAGAGGATCGACGAGCTTTTCGCACTCGCATACGAAGATAAGATCAACGAAATTGAAATATAAAAAATAGGAGGATTATTTAGAATGAGCAATCCAAAAATTAGAATAAAGGTCGAGGGCTTTGGCGAAATGTGTGCCGAGCTTTATCCAGACGTTGCACCCATAACAGTTGAAAACTTTATGAATCTCGTCCGCGCAAAATTCTTTGACGGACTCATCTTCCACCGCGTAATTCCCGGATTTATGATTCAGGGTGGCGGTTTCGATACGAATTTTGATCAAAAGGAAGCGAAAGCCATTAAGGGCGAGTTCCGTGCGAACGGCGTTAAAAACGACCTCAAGCACGACCGCGGCGTTCTCTCCATGGCGAGAACGAGCGCACCCAACTCCGCATCCTCACAGTTCTTCATCATGCACGCGCGTGCTCCCCACCTCGACGGTCAGTATGCGGCATTCGGCAAGGTGTATAGCGGACTCGAGGTAGTCGATGCAATTGCGACCGTTCCCACAACTATTAAAATGTGGATGTATCAGGACTGCCCGAGAAAGGACGTAGTCATTACAACCATTGAGGAAATCGTAGAATAATGGCAAAGAAAACTTTAAAGGGCGGCGCACTGCTCGCTCCCCTTCCGCCCACAATGGTCAGCTGTGGCGATATGGATGACTCCAATATCATCACGATAGGTTGGACGGGTATCCTCAATACCATTCCGCCCAAGACCTACATCTCCGTCCGCCCGACAAGGCATTCCTATGGAATCATTAAGGAAAAGGGCGAGTTCGTTATCAATCTCACTCCCTCGCAGCTTGCCAAGGAGGCGGATTATTGCGGAATCTATACGGGCAAGAAGGTCAATAAATTTGAAAAGTGCAAGCTCACAAAAATCAAGGGCACGGAGACCGACTGCCCCATGATTGAAGAGTGCCCCGTGAATATCGAGTGCCGCGTGACCGACGTTATCTCACTCGGCTCGCACGATATGTTCATGGCGGATATCGTTGCCGTCAACGTCGATGAGGAGCTCTTTGATAAGGACGGCAAAATGCGCCTTGACAAGGCAAACCTCATTTGCTATGCCCACGGCGAGTATTTCGAGCTCGGCAAGAAAATAGGCACGTTCGGCTTTTCGACTAAGAAAAAGAAAAAGCACCAAAAAAAGAAAGGATAATTTTCCTTTTAATACAGGAGTCTTTAAATTGGGATTTATAGGGTAGTTAAGTGTTACAATTTTATGTTCGTGCAAACATTATTTTAATGAGTCATCCTGAGCGGAGCGAAGTTTTGCGAGGTAGCTTTAGCGAGCCGAGCAAAACCTGCACTTGTGCAGGGATCTATAATGGAGTCTTTGTGACCTTTCTTACACAAAGAAATATTTTGTGTGCGAACAAACAAGTAAAGCAACTTTACGTTAAGAAAGGTACATAAAACCTTTTAGTAGA
>JAZRCO010000045.1:0-2641 GCA_045659855.1 Eubacteriales bacterium
ACTCGAAAAATCGGTCTGCCAAACTTTTTACGTTAATTAAGCACGATTAACTTTGCCTGAACGAAGGCAACGAGAGCAAACTGCAACAGTAACGGGAGTGCCGTTAACGATTGCCTTTACCTTTCTGATGTTGGGCTTCCAGGTTCTGTTTGTCTTACGGGTGGAGTGAGAAACGTTCTGACCGAAAACAACGCCTTTACCACAAACACTGCATTTTGCCATATTGACACCTCCTGATAAAGCGTTATAAAACGCACAATTTACATAAATAGTTTACGAACAGTAGTTATTATAGCATAGAAAAACATAAATTGCAAGAGATTTTTTAAAAATAATTAAATTTTTCTTTATTTATTTAATTATAGCATAAACTATCATCTTTTTTTGCTGAAGAAGAGCTCGCGTCCGTATTCGGCGTTGCCACAAAGTGAGGATTCTATGCGTAGAAGTCGGTTATACTTCGCAATTCGCTCGCCTCGACAGGGAGCACCCGCCTTAATAAAGGGGGCATTAGTGGCAACCGCGATGTCGCAAAGGGTGGTGTCCTCGGTCTCGCCCGAGCGATGGGAAAGGATGAAGTGATAGCCCGCCTCCGTCGCCGTTCGGATCGTTTGCATGGTTTCACTGAGGGTGCCAATTTGGTTGGGCTTGATGAGAATGGCATTTGCAATGCCCATTTCAATGCCGTCCTCGAATCTTTCGGGATTGGTAACGAAAAGATCGTCGCCAACAAGCATAATTTTGCCGCCAAGACGCTCGGTCAGCTCCTGCCAACCGAGGAAATCGTCCTCGCCAAGACCGTCCTCGATCGAAATGATGGGATATCTATCCACGAGCTCCTCGTAGTAGGAGATGAGCTCCTCCCTAGTGAATTCTTTTTCCTTTTTGAGTGTGCGGTAAAGATCGGTATCCTTTTGGTACCAAGCGCTTGATGCAACGTCAAGTGCGATTTTTATACGTCTTGTATCATACGAGCTTCGCTCTATCGCCTCAACGATGAGATCGAGTGCCTCCTCATCGTCGTGAAGGTCGGGAGCATATCCGCCCTCGTCGCCAACTCCGCTTGACAGTCCTCTTTCCTTGAGAATGTTTCCGAGCGTGTGGTAGATCTCGCTACCCATTTGCAGTGCCTCGGAAAAGCTCTCCGCGCCGACGGGAAGTATCATAAATTCTTGGATCTCAATATTATTTGAAGAGTGTGCGCCTCCGTTTAGGATATTGAACATGGGAACGGGCATTTTATATGCTCCGATTCCGCTCAAATATTTATATACGGGCACGTGGTAAAAGTTTGCGCTTGCCCTTGCAGACGCAAGAGAAATTGCCAAGGTCGCGTTTGCGCCGAGATTGGATTTATCTTCGGTACCATCAAGCTCGCAAAGCACCTTATCAATTTCGGCTTGATCGGTGGAATACATTCCGCACAGTGCGGGGGAGATGACTTTACAAACGTTACTGACCGCCTCGCGCACGCCTTTTCCGTGATATCTTTTTTGAGCGTCACGCTTTTCGTGCGCCTCATAGGCGCCGCACGATGCGCCCGAGGGAACCGATGCAACGCCAACAGTGCCGTCCTCAAGAATAACGGTGGCTTCAACGGTCGGATCTCCTCTCGAATCGAGAATCTCTCTTGCACAGCATCTTTGAATTTGAGGTTTTTTGTTTGACATAACTTGCTCCTTTTTAATTTGGTATGTAAAGTCGCACAAAAAAAGCGCACAATAGCTAAAACTATTATGCGCCTATTTTTCATAAAAAATACCGTTTATTCGGAATCGGGATTGAGTATTTTATAGAGCTTTGGAAAAGCGGGTGAAAACTCGCAATGCTTGTCGAGTATTCTTCCAAAGAAGCCGATGAGCACCGAATTTAGAAATGCCGAAATAATGGTGAGAATTCCAATCACCGAGAAGTCGAAATGACCGAGGAGTGCGAACATGAGCACCACGGAGATAAGCAGCATCGATGCGTCAAAGCAAAGCTTGGTTTTGGTCATGTCGAGATTTTTCGCCTCGGCGATCTCACGAACGAATATTTCGTAGGATGACGGAGGAATGTAGGTTCTAAGCATAAGTGCGATGGCAAAGCCCGTGATGACTGTGCCGATTGCGGCAACGATTATTCTTGAGGGCATATCCATTTCGCTTGGCTTGAGGAATGAAAAGATATAGTCATTTACGATATCAAAGCACGCACCGTAAAAGAGAATATTACATATGGTGGCGATAAATTTCCCCTTGAATTTGCCGATGATGACACAGCAAAGGGTAAGAAGAATGCCTTGAATTATATATTCGCAAACGCCAACGCTGAGGAATTCAATGCGGTCGTTTATTATAAACGCAGGAGCAATGATTGCTGAAAGACCGAAGTTGCTTTTGGAGACAAGACAGTTACCGAAGGCACACAGTATATTGCCAACGATCCAGGCAAGCTCACCGATTTTAGTGATTTTCTTTTTCATTTTTTATTCCATTCTTTTAATATATTCCTTGTGTTAATCTTTAAGACGCTCCTCAAGGGCATCAAGCTCATATCTAAGTTCCGCGGGCACGCGTGCGCCGATTTGAGCGTAGAAATCCTTGATATTTTCAACGTCCGAGAGCCAAGAGGGAGCATCTATCCTTAAAAGCTCTTCAAC
>JAZRCO010000046.1:0-5034 GCA_045659855.1 Eubacteriales bacterium
TGCCAAGCTTTTTTCTTTGCGGCTATTTCGCCAAAGAAAAAAGCGTTATAAAAGTCAAACTAATATTTTGATACCAAGACTTTTTAGCCGCTTTTCTTTGCCATAAGAGGCACAAAGAAAAGCTAACAAAAGAAATGCCGATTCGCCTACGCGGCGGGCGCCACTACTCGTGGAGAGCCACTTTTAAAAAAGTGGACAAAACACCCTACTGGTGCTGTGCGAACACACCGTTAAATCCCAATTTATTGTTTACAAGCAAAACAGGCACTTGCTTTTGCAAGTGCCTTTAGTGCTTTTATTCTTAATTTTCAAATATGGAACTGAATGTGATATCGCCTATGACGAGGTAATACTGTCCTTTGTACCTAAAATGAGTTTCATCATAGACGGTTATTTCACCGAATTCCGTGATCAGCTTTCTTTTATCGTGAAGGCTGGAGTAGGTATAATCTTGATTTGGATCTACGATGTATTCTATGTCCTCAAGGATATCTGTAGAACCTAAAAGTTCATTGTCCTTATATATCTCCGCGTTGTAATCATAGCACGCAAATTTCATGAATGCTCCAAGGTATATGAATTTTGGAAACTCATGTGCGCTGTGATAATACCAAACTTCGCCAACCTTTATTCTATCATAATAATTGTATATTGTGATCTCGGGAAGCATGCCCGTATTATCCGATATAGTGATAGATTCGACACTGTAAGTATTATCAAGATAACTGTCGCTTGGTGGTCCGTAGTCCCAAAGTGACATCCACATAAGAGATGACAGGATATCGTCTATGTCGCTTTGATTTGTAATTCGATTATAATAATTGTAAAAACCGACGCCTTGATTGACAAGCTCGTTTGACATTTTGATAGTTATATTATTCTTGTTGCTTTCATTATAATACGCCGAAAGCTCGGGATAAAGCTCGAAAATTGTGAAAGCTTTAGGATTTTCCTCTTCTTCCTTCTTTGGAAGAGGGTCGAGATAATAAAGATTTATAAAGGTGGGTCTTTCGTCGGGATAATAGTTAAAAGCTTCACCTTTGTAAAAATAGCATTCACCTTGCTCGATAGCATCGAGATAGACCACCTCGTTGTTTTCGGTGATTCTTATCGCAGTCACTCCAAGATTTGGGGAATAGAGGTCTATTTCTTCATCCTCGCTTATAAGTGTTGCGTCACCGTTTTCGTTAATTACGATGGAGCATGGCTTGAAATATCCGCGATGCTGAGGGTTTTTTTCGTAATATCTGATTTCCTCTGCCAATTCCCTTAATTGAGCGTTAAAATCTTCTTGATCGGCGCACTCGTAATTATACGAATCGGTAGAGAATTCGTATTTAACATTATTATATTCAAATTCTAATACATCCTCGTAATATCCGCCAAAGCCGAGAGCTTCGATATTATCGCCGTTTTCAAGATTGATATATATGGTGGTGTTTTCTATACCGTTGTTTTTGCACTTGTAAGTGCCATTTGTTTCACTTGCATCAATTGGCTTGAAAACGAGCGTACCGTCCTCAAAAAATTTAATGTAAGTGGTTTCGTTATGTATTCCTATCAAGTTGAAATAATTCACGCCTTGAGTGACCGTTGTTTTTATGGTGTTTCCGTTTATATATGTTACGTCCTTCGTAATTGAATAAAGCTCCCACTCAAAGGCGTAGGGAACTATTGTGCAAGCGGATAGAATGCCCGAAAGGAGCATTAGCAATACAAACAAAATTAAGGATTTTGTATTTTTCATTCTATTATCCTCCTTATAAATGAGATTCTAACTATATAGTCAACAAAAACACAAAAAAGTGTAAAGTAAATTCTACATTTCTAAATAAATTATATATCATAAACGGTGACTTGTCAATAGAATGCCAACTCTCGCAAAAAAACAAGGCGATGCACCTACATCGCCTTGTTAGATAGCTTATTCGAAATACTCAATAATAATATAGAAGATATACAATCCGCTTCCTGCGCTTCCAACGGAATAAGTGCCTGCTTCATCGATATCGATTGAGGAAACGGTAACGCTTGTGCCCGCCTCATATGAGCCGATAACGGAGTTGCTTGCATTGGCGAGGGAGAGCGTTCTTGCGTCGGTGCCCGAGGATTGAACTGCTACGGTTACGGTGCAGGGGCCGTCAACGGTAAAGGAAACGTATCTATAGGTGCCAAACTTTGCCGAGCCGCCAACACTCAATCCGTATTTGTTGGAATAGCTTTTGCCCGCATATGTAAATGCCGCGCTTTTTGACTTCTTTGACATTGCCTTATCGCTTGTGCCAACGAGTGTAAAGCCCTGCTCCTCGGCGGTGGAGTTATAGTTATCAAGCTCAAGAAGGTCGGCATTGAATACAACAACCTTTGTTGGCTTCGGACGGCAGGCGATTATCATATCGGCAATATCCTTTTCGTACTGCTCGAGCACGGAGATTTTGCTCACGCCATCTCTATCGTCAGCGTTAAGTGCATAATATTTTGCTCTTATCTCCTCGCATTTTTCAAGAAGCGCGAGATGATTTTCGGCAGTTACTGCGCCAAGGGCAGAGAGCTCGTCTATCATAGCATCAACCTCGGCAGGATCAGCATAGGCGCGATCGGGATTAGTTACGCTTATATCCTTGAATAATCCCTCAATCGTTGCTACTGTTTGCTTACCGATTAAATTGGAGGGATCGATATAGGATTCGGGTGTAAGCAAGATGTGACCGCTAAAATTGAATCTTTCGCCCTTTGCGGTAACCTCTTCGCTGTTCAAGATGGTTTCGGCAACTCTTGCTGCCTGCAAGAATGCGCCGTATTTATTGTAGTGAGTTGCTTCGATTCCCGTATAACCTGCGTCGGTATTGCCGTAAGCGGCATCGTAGCCAACGGGCCACTCACCCGTGAGATCGTTGGGCTTGAGCGCCATAAGGAAATTTGCATAGGTGCTTGTAGCTGTTTCGAGCATCTCCTTGCTATCGGCAAAGAGGTCGATTAATAGGCAACCCTCCTCTTTGGCAAGCTGACGCACCGCCTCAACGTAGGCAAAGCCCACACCGTGAAGACCCGCACCGCCGATTATCTCGCTGCCGCTGAATTTCACACGCGCAACGGGTGTTACAAGAACGGGGATTGCACCCACGCTTCTTGCGAAGTCTATGTACTGCTTGAGATACCATTTATAGGTGCCGCTATCATAGGCATAATATTCAGAGCCGTATTTAGCGATCTCGGCAAGCGCCTTTGCTATCTCGGCATCACTTGCCTTTGAGGTGTACTCCTCGGGAAGAGAAGTGGTTGGTACCTTTGTAGCAGGTGTTGTAGGATATATGCCATTTGCATCGGGCTCGCCAAGGGGAACCATTCTATCGAAGATGGTCGAGTAGTTGGAAAGCTTGGATGCATCATCATTGTGACCGAACTGAATAAAGAGGAAGTCGCCCTCCTTGATGCAGTCCTCGATGGACTTTCCACCGTTTTGTGAAAAGCTGTATTTGTAATTGGGATCGTCAATATTGAAAAGTCTGCCCTCGTTGATGAAGGAACGGGAGCTTCTGCCGCCGTGTGCGGCGTTGATAACTGTGATTTCGCCGTCAAGGAAGAGCTCGAGATACTGTCCCCAACCAGCTATGTACTGATCGTCCTCATAGGTCTTGACCGTGGAGTCGCCCGCAAGGAAGATGGTGGGCGTTTCCATGCTTGAAGCGGGGGGATTTGAAGTGCCGGATGACTTATCCGTCGTAGTGGTTTGAGATAAATTCGTGCAAGAAATCAAAAGCATTGATATCAAGAGCATCATGCAAACGAATCTTAAAAGCTTGTTATTCATACAGTCCTCCTAATAGTTTGATTGTTTATCAACAATATCATTCTATCACATGGCGGAGCGACTGTCAATTTGTTAAAATCACCAAAAACACAAAAAAGCAATGCGAAATGCATTGCTTCTAAATTATTTAAATGGTCACTTAAGAAAACGAATGATTACAATGTGGTGGAGGTTAACTCACCTGACTGCGATAGCCAAGGGAGCTGCGCCGGACGAGCTTGTGAGAGAAAAATGAAAAAAAACAAAACAAAATCCGGTGTAATATTCGTTTTCCTAAGTGAAAAGAAAAGGTGCAAATTTATAAAAATGTACAAGGATACTAATTATCCATTAACATTATAATACAAGAGCAACAAAAAATCAATAGGAAAAATAACAAAAATCAAGAAAAATTATTAATAAATTGTAAACTTTGAGAGTAATTAACAGTAATAATTTATTGATTTTAATACTTCCTTGAGCGCGCGGCTTGCGGCAACCCTTCTTATGTATTCTCTTGATCTTTGAGGGGATATTTTCAGCTCGCAGGCATAGCTTTTCTCACCGTTTGCAATGCCGATGAACACGGTGCCAACGGGCTTGTGCGTTGATGGATCGGCATAGGGGCCCGCCTCTCCCGTGATGGAGATTCCAAGGTCGGTTCCGAGCTTATTTTTTGCGCCGATCGCCATTTCGATTGCGACCTGCTCGGAGACTGCGCTATAGGTGTCGAGCGTTTCCTTTTTCACTCCGAGGAGCTCTATCTTCGCCTCATTTGTGTAGGTGATAAAGCCGCCCGAGAAAATGGCGCTCGCACCGGGGATGTCCGTTATTCTCTTGCCGAGATAACCGCCCGTGCAGGATTCCGCAACCGCCACTTTTTTGCCTGCCGCAAGTAGCGCCTTAACGGTTAGTCCCTCTATATTTTCGGCATCTATTGCATATATAAATTCACCAACGGGTGAATTTTTGATTTTTTCTATCATCTCGGCGCACATTCTTTCGCCCTCCTCCTCGCTGCAAGCGAGCGCACCGACGCGAAGTCGCATTTCGCCCTCCTTTGCATAGGGTGCGAGAGTGGGATTTTGTGAGTTTTTCATGAGGTCGATCAGGTGCATCTCAACGTCGCTCTCACCCATTCCCATTATGTGAACGTTGTGACTGACGAGTATCTTATCACTCATTGCGCGAAGACGGGGAAATACAAATTCCTCGAACATCGGCTGAAGCTCAAAGGGTGGGCC
>JAZRCO010000047.1:0-9628 GCA_045659855.1 Eubacteriales bacterium
TATGGAGGTATTTTATTATGATCATGGCTGGCGATTTTAGAAACGGCGTAACCTTTGATATGGGTGACGGTACTGTTTGGCAGGTTGTTGAATTTCAGCACGTTAAGCCCGGTAAAGGCCCTGCTTTCGTTAGAACAAAAATGAAAAACGTCATCACAGGCGGTGTTGTTGAAAGATCCTTTAACCCCACCGACAAGTTTGAAAATGCTCATATCGACAGAAAGGATATGCAGTATTCTTACAATGATGGAGATCTTTACTATTTCATGGATATGGAAACATACGATATGATTCCCCTTAACAAGGAAAAGCTTGGCGAAAACTTTAGATTCGTTAAGGAAGAAATGATGGTTAAGATCGTTTCCTACAAGGGCAACGTATTCAGCGTTGAGCCCCCCACATTCGTTGAGCTTGCAGTTGCTCAGACAGACCCCGGCTTTGCAGGCAACACAGCTACAAACACACTTAAGCCCGCTACTCTTGAAACAGGCGCGGTTATCAAGGTTCCGCTCTTCATCAACGAGGGTGAGATCCTTAAGATCGATACAAGAACAGGCGAGTATCTCTCTCGTGCATAATTAGATCACAAAAATTTTATTAGCCACACGGTGAAAGGAGAAAATTATGACACTTTTTGAAAAAGCTGCTTACTTGCGCGGACTTGCTGACGGAGTTGATCTCGACAAGAGCACTCCCGAGGGAAAGATTCTTGCTGCGCTTCTCGATCTCGTTTCCGATATCGCTGACGAGGTTGAGGCAATAAACGAGGATATCGTTGATCTTCAGGACTACGTTGAAGAAATCGACGAGGATCTTGCAGACGTTGAAGATTTTCTTGACGAGGAATGCGATGGCGATTGCGAAGCATGCGATTGCGATGGCGACTGTGACGATTGCGAATTCGGCGATTACGACTGTGACTGTGATTGCGACGATGATTGCGATTGCTGTGACGACGATATGTTCTTTGAGGTTGAATGCCCCTCTTGCGGAGAGGTAGTTTGCTTCGACGAAACTATCGATCCTGAAAACCTTGCTTGTCCCGCTTGCGGTGAAAAGTTCACTTGCGAATTCGTTGACGAGGACGAAGAGGACGAGAAATAATAGCGAACTTTAAATAAGTCCGCAAAGGAAAAACGAATTGATCGGAGAAATCTTTGTCGGATTTCTCCGATTTTTGTCTATAAAGAGGATTATTAGGATATGAAGATTATGTTTATCTCCGATATTCACGGAGATTATGAGCGCGCCAAAATTGCCTTGGACATTTACGGGCAAGAGGGTGCACAAAAGCTAGTTATTCTTGGTGATTTGCTCTATTTCGGACCAAGAAACGCGCTGACTGAAAGATACGATCCTCAGTCGGTTATCAAGCTTTTGAATGAAAACAAGAAGGAAATAATATGCGTTCGCGGAAACTGTGACGCGGAGGTCGATCAAATGGTGCTCGAGCTTCCGATAATGGCTGAATATGCGTATCTTTGCGTTGACGGCTACTCGATGCTCTTAACGCACGGTCACAAGATAAATATGGGAAATTCCCATTTTCTTGGAGATGGCGAGATACTCATTCACGGTCACACACACGTTCCCTGCATAGAACGCTTTGGAGCGGGAAATCTATATATAAATCCCGGCTCCACGACCTATCCAAAGGAGAACAATCCGCCATCTTATATGATATATGAGAACGGCGTGTTTGAAATAAAGCGTCTTGACGACGGAAGTACTATGAAAAAAATCGATTTAAAAAAGGAGTTTTAATATGGCACATATTATTCAAAGCGTAGAGGAATTCGACGCTCTCATCAAGGGTGAAAAGCCCGTGCTTGTTGACTTTTTTGCAACTTGGTGCAATCCCTGCAGAATGTTTGCTCCCGTGTTCGACGAATTCGCGGGCGATCATGAGGAAATTGCGTGCGTAAAGGTTGACGTTGACCAGTGCGGTGAGCTTGCAAAAAGATTCGGTATTATGAGTATTCCCACAATCATTCTCATTAAGAACGGTGAGGCGGTAAAGAAAAATATCGGCTCGCTCGAGCTTGAGGATCTTGAGGATTTTGCTCTTTAATCAATGAAACAAACAAAAAAGAAAACGGAGGCAATGATATTATGCATAAGATTTTGATAGTTTTGGCAGTACTGCTCGCTATTCTTCTTGCGGCAGTGCTCGGATTTAAGCTTTATGATTACATAGGCGCGGCTGAATTCTATAACAATTCCGAGGCGGTGTTCAAAACTCCCGGTGTTGCGGACTCCAATTTCGTTCCTCAAGGTATGACATACGACGAGGGAAGAGAAATGTTTTTCTTCACAGGATATATGGGCAAGCCCATTTTGGGCGAGCTTGGTGATGATATCGCATCAAGAATCTATACAAGAGATAAGGACGGCAACGTTGAGTACGTTAGTCTTTACGAGGCGGACGGAGTAACACCCTATACCGATCACACCGGCGGCATCGAGGTGTTTGACGGATACGTTTACGTTACGGGTGAGGATAGCCACGGACTTGACGTTTTCAGCATGGATGAGGTGCTTGCAGGCAAGGGCGGCAAGGCGGTTATGCTCGGCACGGTTAAGACCTACAACTCTCCCGCACATACATACACCTTCAATTACGGCGACGCAAGATATATCCTTGCGGGCTCATATCATAAGGACGAAACGGTTTACCTCACTCCCAATCACGAAAAGATCACGACTCCCTCGGGCGACCGCAACACATCCGTTATGACCGTGTTCAAGCTCGATTCTGATGCGGAGTTCGGTATCATTCCCACTCCCGTTGCTATCATTTCCGCAAGAGAGATGATCCAGGGTATTTGCATTACTCCCGACAATCAGATGGTTATCTCATCCTCTTGGGGACTTGCAACGTCAAATCTCTTCTTCTACGATCTTAACAATGTACAGTGCACTCCCGATCACAGCTACAAGGGTACTATCACATACGGTGATCTCGAGAAAGCAGATGCCGAGAGATACGAGGAGGATTTCGATTTCACACTTCCTTGCTACTACGTTGATTCCTCTTGCCTTGTTGATACGGTAGTTGCTCCTCCCATGAGTGAAGAGCTCGTTTGCCTTGACGGCAAGATCATCGTATTCTGCGAATCCGCTTGTAATAAATATATGTTCGGCAAGCTCACCACGGGCTTTAAGACGTACGGCTACAAATACGCAGGAAACAAGTAATTGATAAACAAAAATAAACTTCCACGGCTTGCCGTGGAAGTTTTTTATTTTACTAAAAGTAGTATAAGTAAGAGTAGGAGCGTTGGATCCTCGGGGTTGCTTTGGTGTATGACGAAGATGATGCCGAGCAACAAAAGATCCTCAACGGATATTGAAGAGATGAACGAAGAAAGATGGGAGTGCTCGCTCGCATTGGAGGTGGAGTCCTCCTTTGCGGGATGGGGAGCTTCGGGTATGCTTTCCTCGATCGACGGTACGGCGGGGGAGGGAGGACGGGCACGGTCGCTCTCGTCCTGCACGCGAAAGGCATTGCCACTGTAATTTTGCGGAAGCGTTATCGTTGCGCCTGTGTTTTTGCTATAATACATCCCTTTGCCTCCTATGATATATTTTTGAAAACCGAAGCGATTTTTCCTATGCTTATAAAGCTGTCGATCATCTCCCTCCTACGCTCTGAAAGGAAGGGGCGAATGGCTAAAAGAAGTGCCGTTCGCTCATCGTTTTTTGCTCCGATTTTATCCAGACCCATCGACGAAAAAATGGATAAAAAATTGAGTGGAGATGAGGTTTTTTTCTCAAGATCCTCATTTTGCACAGTGGGGGAAGAATCCTCAAAATTTTTGCTTTCTCCGTTTATAATATTGGAATTATTGAGAAAACTTTCGTCTTTTGCCTCATTTTGTGGGGGATTGCCCCCATTGTTGACCAATGAGTGCCTTTCGATGATCTCGCTCATTTTCGATAGCGTCTCGGGGCTTGAAAGCAGGGACGAAAGAGTGCTTATGGGATCATTTCCTCCCACTTGATTTGAGGTGAAATTATTGGTCATTTTTTCTTTCCTCCGAGTCCCTGAATGAGTTTTGCAACGTCCTCCTCGGTGGCTATCGAGAGAAAAGCGCGCACCTTGGCGAGATCTCTTTTGCCTATCTTTATTTGATCCTTTATGCCCGCCTCGCTCGCAATTTCGGTGATGACCGCCTCAAGCTCCGCATCGCTCATGCTTAGGAGCTTGGAAATGGAATTTTTATCAAAATTCATGCTTTTCCTCCTGAAAATGTGATAGTGATTTATGAATATATTTATAATAATATATGTCATTAAAATAAAATTGTTGACATGATAGTGATAATGTGCTAAAATTAAAATTAGCAAAGTTTTGTTTTAACGCTAAATATAGAATGAGGTTAACTTATGAAACACTATTTTATAATGAATCCTGCGGCGGGAAACGGAGTTAAATTTCACAATCTTATCGACGACATACATAAGGTTTGCGAACGACGCGGAGTTTCTTATGAAATTCATATTACTGCAAAGATCGGTGAAGCAACCGATTTTGTTAAAGCTACCTGTGAGAGCAGCAGTGATACCATGAGATTTTATGCCTGCGGCGGTGACGGAACAATTAAAGAGGTTGCATCAGGTCTTGTTGGCTTTGACCACGTTGAGCTCGGTATCATTCCGATGGGTACGGGTAACGACTTTGTAAGAAACTTCGAGCATACTGAAAATCTTTTCAATATCGATGCTCAGCTTGACGGCGAAACAAGAAAAATCGACCTTCTCAAATATAACGATAGCTACGCTATCAACATCATCAATCTCGGCTTTGACTGCGAGGTTGCAAAGCAGGTTATCTACAACAGAAGAAGTCTTTTCGTGCCAAAGGGCATGGCTTACTCGCTCGGAATCGCGCAAAAGATCACCCAGTATAATTCCGCGATTGCAGAAGGTAGAGTATACGTTGACGGCGTTTTGCAAAAGGGAAACAAGTACCAAGCGTGCGTTTTTGCTAACGGCTCGTATTACGGCGGCGGCTATCACGCTGCTCCCGCATCACTTTTTGATGACGGAATAATGGACGCTTGCTTAGTCGATCAGCTTCCCCTTACCACCTTCTTGAAAATTCTCGGCGACTACAAGGCGGGAACCCATCTCACCAATCCCAAGGTGCCGAGGGTGTTCTCTTATCTAAAGTGCAAAAAGGTAGAGTTCATTTTTGCACACCCCACCGATATTTCGGTTGACGGCGAGATCATAAGAATCAACGATAGACTCTCTCTTAGCGTCGTTCACGATGCGGTGACTCTCTCCTTGCCCAAATCTTGCCAGCCCATTCTCCCCTCGAACGAGGTTATGAGAGCGGCTAAGAAATTTAGCAAAAAATGATATCGGATATACTCATCATTTCCGATACGCACGGAAGAGTATCGAGAGTTGAGGAGCTTATCGCATACAGACAGCGCCTGCTTAAGGAGGGCGAGGTCTTGAACGTCATCTTTCTCGGTGACGGACTTGACGATATTTTTTCTTGCAAGCAATACGATAATATCATAGTACACTCGGTCAGGGGAAACTGTGACGGATACACGCGTTTTTCTCCCTACGGTGAGGAGATACCCACCCACCGTGTGATAACTATTGGATCATATAAAATTTTTATGGCGCACGGTCATACCCTCTCGGTCAAGAGCGGCTATGACGAGCTGTGCCGTGAGGCGACAAGGAACGGTGCGGACATCGCACTCTTCGGTCACACACACCTGCCCACTCTTGAATATATTGAAAAGGGAAGCATTCGCGGTGTGGATAAGAGCATTACGATATTTAATCCCGGCTCGCTGGGCGAGCTTTTCGAGGGCTCGTTTGGAAACCTCTCCCTTAAAGAGAACGGCTTTTTGCTTTCTCACGGAAAATATCGCAATTTGACAAGCAAATAAAAAAACTGCCACGCCGAATGGCGTGGCAGTAAACTGTAAAAATCAAAGTTCGTCGATTACGTTTCCAGCTGCGAGATTATCGAGCTCGCGGTCATATTCTTCCTTAACAGCGTTCTCGAGAAGAGCACGGAACTCCGCATTGATGGGGTGAACGATGTCACGGTACGTGTCGTCAGGATTTTTGCGGCTGGGCATCACGATAAAATATTTTTCCTTTGCATAGATGATCTTAATGTCATGGACTACAAGCTGATGGTCAAATGTAACGGAAGCAATTGCTTTCATGGGGCCTTCTGTAAAAATTTTGCGAATTTTGATATCTGTGATTTTCATTTTTTGGTCCTCCTTTGATCAAAATGGAAAAAAATACTAATTTATTTTACACAGTATTTGTTTCCAATATTTACCCAAAGGGTAACTAAAATGTAACAAAAATATGAATAAATTATTATGAACTTTCAATAATTGTAGAAAGGGCTCGAAAAACGTTATGGCAACTCCCAATACACACTACGGAGCTGAAAATATAGGCCTGATGCTTAACGGATGCAAGAGCATCTATTTTATAGGCATTGGCGGAATAAATATGTCATCATTGGCTCACATCTCACTTCTTCAGGGCTATCGTGTTGGCGGCTCGGACAGAGAGCAAACCTCTCTTACCGAAAGACTGCGAGGAGAGGGCATTGAGATTTTTTACGGACACAGTGCCGAAAATATGGAGAGCTATGACGCGGTTGTCTATACCGTGGCGATCTCTCCCGACAATCCCGAATATATGAGAGCGATAGAAAAGGGAATTCCGTGCATTTCCCGTGCGGATTACCTTGGATATATTATGCTAAAGTATAAAAACAGAATAGGTGTTTCGGGCATGCACGGAAAGAGCACCTGCACTTCCATGTGCGCTACCGTATTTATGGAGGGTGAAGCGGATCCCACCGTTCTTTCGGGTGCGGAGCTTGATGCAATGGGCGGAGCTTACCGTATCGGTCAAAGTGAAAACTTTATCTTCGAGGCGTGCGAATACATGGATTCATTCCTTGATTTTAATCCGTCCTTGGCGATAATTTTGAATATTGAGCTCGATCACGTTGATTATTTCTCAAGCATCGAGCAGGTTTGCTACTCATACGCGCGCTTTGCCGCGATTACAGGCAGTGAGGGAACCGTTATCGCAAATGCCG
The DNA here is from genome assembly GCA_045659855.1 of Eubacteriales bacterium. Lineage (GTDB taxonomy): Bacteria > Bacillota > Clostridia > Oscillospirales > CAG-272 > RGIG4608. Next base: position 7,106 of record JAZRCO010000047.1, read on the forward strand.
ATAACGAGTATATTCCCGTTGCTCTTGAGGGATACGAGGGCAAGGTCATCACCTTTGGTGTTGCTACCAAGAGTGCCGACTACACCGCTATCAATATTAGATATCCCAACGGATTTGCCGAATTCGACGTCATGTTCAAGGAAGAATTCATTGCACACGTCAAGCTTTCAGTTACGGGTGAGCACAACGTTTACAACGCTCTTGCGGCGTTTGCGGCGGGTCACGTTTCGGGACTCGATCCCGAAAGGATTGCCGTGGGCTTGGCTAAATTCCAAGGCGCAAAGCGCAGAATGGAATACAAGGGAACGGTAAACGGTGCGCTTGTGTTCGACGATTACGGACATCATCCCACTGAGGTCGCAACTACTCTTGAGGGTGTTGCAAAGCGTGGCGCGGAAAGACTGTTTTGTGTTTTCCAGCCCCACACTTACACGAGAACCTACACGCTCATGGACGATTTTGCGCAAAGCTTTGACACGGTCGATAGGGCTTATATTGCGGATATTTATCCTGCGCGCGAGACCGACGATCTTGGCATTAGCGGAAAGACGCTTGCTATTCGTATCGGCGAGAAGGCGGAATACGTTAGCGGATTTGAAAATATTGCCAATGAGCTTAATTCGACTCTTTTCCCGGGCGATATTCTCGTCGTTATGGGCGCGGGCGATATTTATAAGCTGTTTGACTTTTTGAAATTTGATGAATAGATAGTTTGAGTTGGATATGGGGACTTTTTTGAAAAATCGCCCCGTGCCCCTCAAAAGCTTAATCACTTGGTAGGTACTGACTCTACGTAAATAAAAGGTTTTTGCGCTGCTTTTTAGAAAGTGGCATCTTTATAAACTAACTTAAGGAAACGAAAATGAACGAAAGACAAAAAAATATTAGAAACTTTTCAATAATTGCTCACATCGACCACGGAAAGAGCACGCTTGCGGACAGAATTCTTGAAGCGACACAGACTCTTACCAAACGTGAGATGGAGGAGCAGGTACTTGACAATATGGACCTCGAAAAAGAGAGAGGTATTACCATCAAAGCGCGTGCGGTAAAACTTGACTATACTGCGCCCGACGGTGAGCAGTACGTTCTCAATCTTATCGACACTCCCGGTCACGTTGACTTTAACTATGAGGTATCACGTTCGCTTAATGCGTGCGGGGGTGCGCTCCTTGTTGTTGACGCAACCCAGGGGATTGAGGCGCAGACACTTGCAAACGCTTATTTGGCAGTTGATGCAGACCTTGAGATAGTTCCTGTAATTAATAAAATAGATTTGCCAAGCGCAGATATTCAGCGTTGCAGAGATGAAATCGAAGACATTATCGGTATTGAAGCGCAGGAATGTCCTGCGGTTTCGGCTAAGACGGGTTTGAATATTCAATCCGTTCTTGATGCGGTAATTGATCTTATTCCTGCGCCCGAGGGTGACGAAAATGCGCCCCTCAAGGCACTTCTGTTCGACTCTTACTATGACTCTTATCTCGGAGTTGTAGTTTACGTTAAGATAATTGACGGATCACTTAAGATTGGCGACAAGATTAAGATGATGAGCGCAGGGCAAACATACGACGTTGTTGACGTTGGTACAATGGAGCCATTTGGACTTAAAAGCTGTGGTGAGCTTAAGACGGGTGAGGTTGGTTACTTTACTGCTTCTATTAAGAGCGTTGGTGACACAAGAATCGGTGATACTATTACTCTTGTAGACAATCCTACAGAAGAAGCACTCCCCGGCTTTAAGGCGGCGCAGCCAATGGTTTACGCAGGTATTTATCCTGCCGACGGCTCCCGTTACGGCGACCTTCGTGATGCGCTTGAAAAACTTAAACTCAATGATGCGGCACTTACCTTTGAGCCCGAAACCTCTATTGCTTTGGGATTTGGTTTCCGTTGTGGATTCCTTGGACTTTTGCATATGGAAATTATCGAGGAGCGACTTGAAAGAGAGTTCAATCTCGACCTTATTACCACTGCGCCCAGTGTTATTTATCGTGTTAAGAAGCGCAACGGTGAGGAGGTTATGGTTGACAACCCATCAAACTATCCCACTCCCGACGAGATTGAAGCGGCTTATGAGCCACTTGTTAAGGCGTCTATTATCACCCCCACGGACTACGTTGGTGGTCTTATGGATCTTTGTCAGGACAGACGTGGCATTTTCATTGATATGAAGTACATCGACACAACACGTGTTGAATTGCACTATAAACTGCCTCTTAATGAGATTATTTACGATTTCTTTGATGCTCTTAAGAGCCGTTCACGCGGTTATGCATCCCTAGACTATGAGCTTGACGAATACAACAAGAGTGACCTTGTTAAGCTTGACTTCTTGCTCAATGGTGATCAGGTTGACGCGCTTTCGTTCATCGTTCACGAGGAAAAGGCATACTCTCGTGCGAGAAGAATTGCTGAAAAGCTCAAGGAAAACATTCCGCGTCAGCTTTTCGAAGTTCCGATTCAGGCAGCTATTGGCTCAAAGATTATTGCGCGTGAAACCGTTAAGGCTATGAGAAAAGA
>JAZRCO010000048.1:0-1709 GCA_045659855.1 Eubacteriales bacterium
GCTCTTTATAACAGAGTAGTCAAGGGAAGCAAGCTTTGCGCCCTTGCGCTCGTTTTTGACAACAAATGCCTTTTTTTGTGCACTGTCTTTATATAGATAGTCCGTCATCGTTCCGCATTTTTCTTCGGGCACGCCGTTGACTATGGCGAGATAATGTTTTTCAAAGTCATCCTTTTCCGCTACCAAACGGGAAAAATCCGCCGCGGCGCTCTTGTTGCGCGCATATACCATAACTCCACCCGTGGCTCTGTCAAGTCGGTGCACAACGAAAATATCATCATTTTCGCCGTTTTCGTGTAGATGCTCCCGCAACAGTGCGATCATATCCTCACTGCCCGTAGTATCCGCCTGCGAAGGCACACCTTGCGGCTTTACACAAACTATAAAATCGTTATTTTTATGCAATAACTCCAACATTATTCGCTATAAACTGCGGGATCGAGGACATAGATCTCTTTTTCGTTTCTATAGATCTCGTCGTAATCAAGACCGTAGCCAACCACAAATTCATCAGGAATGGTAAAGCAACAGTAATCGGGTGTAATATCCACCTTGCGACGGGAAGGCTTATCGAGGAGCGTACATATTTTTATAGACTTTGGCTGACGTGATCCAAGCAATCTTTTAAGGTAAGAAAGCGTATTTCCGCTATCTATGATGTCCTCAACAATGATAACGTTTTTGCCGTTAATTGTTTTATCAAGGTCTTTAAGCATCTTTACCTCACCGGAGCTTGTGGTACCTGCGCCGTAGCTGGATATAGCCATAAAGTCCATAGTAAGAGGAAGATCTATTTCGCGTGTAAGATCGGAATAGAAATGAATTGAACCCTTCAATATGCAAACGAAGAGCACGTGCTCGCCGTTGTAGTCAGCCGTGATTTGAGCCGCTACCTCTTTGATTTTTTTTGATATCTCCTCGCGAGATATAAGTACCTTTGCAAAATCCTTTTTCATAACTGCCTCCAAAAAATGTTATAAAAAATACAAAAACAGTATATCACAAATAAACAAAAGTTTCAATAAAAAATGAAAAATTATTCTATAAAAAAGTATTTTTATTCTACTTGACATTGTGCTATTAGGTATGTTACAATAAAATGATGTAATTTGTGTATTTTTAGAAAGGAAATATATGAAGGTTGGATTTGTTTCGCTCGGTTGTCCGAAGAATCAGATTGACGCTGAGGTTATGCTCCACGAGCTCGTTATGGCGGGCTATGAGATAACTGCGGATGAGACCGAAGCAGACGTTGTAATAATTAATACCTGCGGATTTATTGAGTCCGCAAAGAAAGAGGCGATCGACAATATCCTCGATATAGCTTGGCTTAAGGAAAACCGTGAGCTCAAGGGACTCGTTGTCACCGGTTGCCTTGCGGAAAGATACCGCAACGACATTCTCGACGAATTTCCCGAGGTTGACGCCGTGCTTGGTGTTGGAAGCATTCACAATATCGTTGAAGCGGTTAAGAGCGTGCTTGAGGGCGAGAGATACACCTCGTTTGAGGATAAAAACTGTGTTCGTCTTGGCGGCGACCGTGTGCTTACAACTCCCGAATATGCGGCATATCTCAAGATCGCCGAGGGATGCGATAACCGTTGCACTTACTGTGCTATTCCTTCTATTCGCGGACGCTTCCGTTCGCGCCCGATGGAGGATATCATTGCCGAGGCAAAGGATCTTGAGTCGCTTGGCTGCAAGGAGCT
>JAZRCO010000049.1:0-2161 GCA_045659855.1 Eubacteriales bacterium
CGTTCTTTTCTCTGTTGTGCATGGGGTTTGCACCGGGAGCGAATGCTTCGCCAGCCTTTCTTCCGTCGGGAGTTGCACCCGTCTTTTTGCCGTAAACAACGTTTGAGGTGATAGTGAGAACGGAGAGGGTGTGGATCGCATTTCTATAGGTGGGAGTTTTTCTAAGCTCCTTCATCATTCTTCTAATGATCTTGTGACCGATCTCGTCAACACGGTCGTCATCGTTACCGTAGGTGGGGAAGTCGCCGTCGATCTCGAAGTCAACGATAAGGCCTTCCTCGTTCTTGATGGGCTTGACCTTCGCATATTTGATAGCGGAGAGGGAGTCCACGATTACCGAGAAGCCCGCGATACCAAATGCCATGAGTCTGTCAACCTCGGTGTCGTGAAGAGCGAGCTGAAGCTTTTCATAGGAGTATTTATCGTGGCTATAGTGAATGATGTTCATTGTCTTTACGTACGCCTCGCAAAGCCAAGCGAGATAGGTCTTAAAGCGATCGTATACCTTATCGTAGTTGAGGTAGTAGTCATCCATAACGTCCATTTGAGGACCAACTCGTGTGCCGAACATATTGTCAACGCCGCCGTTGATGGCAAGAAGCAAGAGCTTTGCAAGGTTTGTTCTTGCACCGAAGAACTGCATTTGCTTGCCGACCTTCATTGCGCTCACGCAGCACGCGATGGCATAGTCGTCGCCGAAGATGGGACGCATAAGGTCGTCGTTTTCGTACTGAATGGAGTCGGTATCGATGGATACCTTCGCGCAGAATTTCTTGAAGGGTGTGGGGAGTGATTCGCTCCAAAGAACCGTGAGGTTGGGCTCGGGAGCGGGACCGAGATTATAAAGTGTGTTAAGAATTCTATAGGAAGTCTTAGTTACGAGAGTTTTGTGAGTTTCACCCATGCCGCCAACGCACTCGGAGATCCACATGGGGTCGCCGCCGAAGAGCTCATTGTATTCGGGGGTTCTAAGGTGACGCGCCATTCTGAGCTTGATAACGAGATCGTCGATAAGCTCCTGCGCCTCTTCCTCGGTGAGCTTGCCCTCTCTAATATCCTTTTCAATGTAGATATCGAAGAAGGTGCTGCATCTACCAAAACTCATAGCGGCACCGTTTTGCTCCTTGTTTGCGCCGAGGTATCCGAAATACGTCCATTGGATCGCCTCACGTGCGTTTGAAGCGGGCTTGGAAATGTCAAAGCCGTAGCTTGCCGCCATCTTCTTGAGATCCTCGAGTGCGATGAGCTGATCGTGGAGCTCCTCAAGAAGTCGCATATTTTCAACGGTCATTTCCTGCTTGCCGTAATATTTCTTATCCGCCTTTTTGAATTCGATGAGTACGTCAACACCGTAGAGGGCGATTCTTCTATAGTCGCCGATGATTCTTCCGCGTCCGTATGCGTCGGGAAGACCTGTGAGAAGGGCACAGTGACGGAGTGCCTTGATCTCGTCGGTGTAGATGCTGAAAACACCGTCGTTGTGAGTTTTTGTGTATCTAAACTCCTCTTCTATCGTGTCGGACACGGTATATCCGTATGCCTGACAAGCGCTTCTCACCATTCTCATGCCGCCGAAGGGGTTGACTGCACGCTTTAAGGGAGCGTCGGTTTGAAGACCTACGATAACGTCGGTATCCTGATCGAGATATCCGGGAGCGTGGCTTGTGAGTGTAGAGGTTTTTGAAACGTCTATATCGAGAACACCGCCGTTATCTCTTTCTGCTTTGAGAAGAGCATTGAGTTTGTCCATTGAATTTTTGGTTCTCTCGGTCGGACCGCAAAGGAATTCGGGCACATCGTAATATGGGGTGTAATTTTTCTTGACAAAGTTTCGAACGTTGATTTCTTTTTTCCAGGTTTCGCCTGCGAACCCTTCCCATTGTCTAAATTCCATATTTTCCTCCTTGTATATGTAAAATTGATAAAATGTTCATAGTGAAATACCATATATAGTGGACAACTATATTATAATTGATATATATTGATTTGTCAATAATTAAAAACGTGCAAAAGTATATAAAAAATACAAAATATTACGTAAAATGATAATAAAATATTGACAAAATATTGACAATCGATAATTTATGATGTATAATCATTATGAACAAGTTCATATAAAGTTATGTACTCGAGAAAGGAAAAAGAAATGCCTAAGATTATT
>JAZRCO010000050.1:0-9471 GCA_045659855.1 Eubacteriales bacterium
GTAAAGCAACTTTACGTTAAGAAAGGTACATAAAACCTTTTAGTAGATCCCTCTGCAAGCAGAGGTTTTAGTCGCTACACTTTGTTTCGCTCCCAAAACTTCACTCCGCTCAGGATGACCTATAGCGGTAATGTTTGTGATAACAATCTCCCCTACAAATCAAAATTTGAAATACTCCCATCAACCACTTTGGAAAGGAGAAAGTAATAAATGAACGAGCCGTTATTCAAAAACAGCTTTGTGCGCGATAAAAACGTTTTAAAAGCAATCTATAAAAATCATTATTTCAAATCTCCGCTTTTCATACTTTTTTGTGTGGCGTACAGTATGTCCATATTTTCAATGACAGTTACTATGCGACCGTTTTATTCTTGGAGTGAAATTTCTATATACTATGTAATTTGGTTGTTTTTGGGAATTTTGTTTTTTTCATTATTGTTGTTCAGATACCGCCAAAGCGTCAAAATTTCCGCAATGCGTGACAGGGAATTATCAAATGGGAGGGATTTTCTTGTTGAACTAAACGTGTTCGATGACAGAATAGAGCTTATCCATTTTGAAAACAAGCAAACACTCCATTATGCCGACGTAAAATACGCCTCGAACTTAAAGGAATATATCAATATAATAACAAAAGCAAAATACGTTTACACCTTCAAAAAAGACTCCTTCACACTCGGTACAAGTGATGAATTTATTGATTTTTTGAAGGAAAAAGGAATAATAGTTCAAAAATAAAATAAAACAGAATTCAATATAGAGAGGTACATAAATATGCTTCAAACAGAAGGTAAACAATATCACATTCCCGCATCGGTTGGTGAGGTGGGTAGATACGTAATTCTCCCCGGCGACCCCGGAAGATGCGAAAAAATCGCAAAATTCTTTGATAATCCCGAATATCTCGGCATGAACCGCGAATATTGCATTTGGAACGGCACTCTTTGCGGCGTTAAGGTGAGCGTTTGCTCAACGGGTATCGGCGGTCCCTCAACGGCTATCGCAGTTGAAGAGCTCTCGGCTTGCGGCGCGGATACGTTCATTCGCGTTGGCACTTGCGGAGGCATCGACCTCGACGTTAAGGCGGGCGACGTTGTTATCGCAAACGGTGCGGTTCGTCAGGATGGCACAAGTCTTGAATATGCCCCTCTTATGTTCCCTGCAGTACCGGATACCGACGTCCTCTTTGCGCTCGTAAATGCGGCGAAGCGCGATGCGGCAGGTCACGATACTCACGTTGGCGTTGTTCAGGCGAAGGATAGCTTCTACGGTCAGCACAGACCTGCGAAGATGCCCACAGCTCCCCAGCTTCTCGCTCAGTGGGACGCTTGGAAAAAGCTCGGCGTTAAGGCGAGTGAGATGGAATCGGGTACACTTTTCGTTGTTTCCTCCCTCCTCCGCGCAAGAAGCGGCGGCGTTTTCTCGGTAGTTTGGAATCAGGAGCGCTATGACGCAGGTCTTGACACCGACGACGTGCATAACGTCGATACCGAGGCGGCTATCCGCGTAGCTGTCGAGGCAATTAAGCTCCTTATCCAGCAGGATAAATGATAAATTAAATATATTGACAAACTCGAAAATTGGTGCTACAATTTATATACAACTGTTTTAAGGAGGCCATACTATGAAAAAATTACTTGTTTTTGCATTATTGCTTTGTGTTGTTTTGAGCTTAGCTTCATGTCAGATTACTGGATCGACCCCCGAGGGTGAGTATTTTGAATTCGACTTGACACAGGAAATCAAAAATTGGTCGGAAAACAACGGACTCGACTTGGGCTGGGAGATACTTATCTTCATCCTTATGATCCCCTTTGTATTGATCATTTCCGTATTGATAATAGCGTATATACTGATAGTCTGCGTTTGCGAATTGACACTTAACATATTATTGACTATCGCATCCGCATTCGGCGTTCTCGTGTCCATCGCAATGGGACTCTTCGGCGCATAAACCAAGCATCAAATCAGGTTTATCAAAATAATATTTGTATATTGAAATCAAAGGAGCACCTTGTTGGTGCTCCTTTCCCTTTTCAAACCGATCGTTCGATCGTCGGATCTTTGCGTTGTAGCCGAATTGATGGCAAAACCCATTACAACGGACGGTCGAGGACGTCCGTCCCTACAAAAGTTAATTTGCGTTTGTAACGGACGGCCAATGGTCGCCCCTACGCAAAAGATTTGCACATACTCCGTAGGGGAGGGTGCCGCGCGCCCGATTCAACGTTTTAATAACGTAGGGCGGGGGTTTACTCCCGCCGTATAAAAAATAACATTCCGTCGGGGCGGCGGGAGTAAGCCCCCGCCCTACGATGTGGATCAACCATTGAAATATAAAAAACAATTTAATCTCAATGCAATCCCAATGTAACTTCAATTAACTGATTCATTGTTCGCACTTATTCTATCGTTTGGTACAAAGCGAGTAAATTTTAGAAAAGCTCTCCGCAGGAGAGATTTTCGTAGTACGGTCGGTAAAATCCGCGGCGAAAATTCATTTTCGTAAGAGGATTTTAGTGAGCGTACCGATAATTCCTTTGTGAATTGTCGAAAATTTACGCAAACCCAGCTCAAACTCGCTCGATTGTTTCGTCCACCTTTTCAAAGGTTGCGCCCGCGCGGCGTGAGCGCCTAAAGGCAAACTAACTTTTCATACCAAGACTCGTTAGCCGCTTTTCTTTGCCTATGTAGGCCCAAAGAAAAGCTAACAAAAGAAAAGGCCGATTCGCCTACGCGGCGGGCGCCGCTACTCGCGGAGAGCCACTTTTAAAAAAAGTGGACAAAACAACCTGCTGGTGCTGTGCGAACATAGTGCTTGACCTAAACACAATCTAACCTCAAAAAAGGACTTAACGAGATGTTAAGTCCTTTTAGTTATAGAATTATTCTTCGATTACCTCGGGGGAATCGAGTGTTTCGTCGGTAGCTTCGCTAACTTCGGTAGCATCGAGCACATCGAGCACCTCAACGGCATCGCCCTCGATCGCCTCGCTAGCGGGTGCGATATCGTCCTCGGGCTCTTCGCGAGCAACCTTGGTAAAGTTAACCACGTGCTGACCGTCGGAGAGTCTCATAACGATAACACCGCTCGCGCTTCTCGAATAAGTGGGTACGTCGGAAACGGGGATACGAATCATTTGACCGAGGTCGGTAATCATCATGATATCGCTATCGTCATCGACAACGGAGATACCTGCGAGGAGTCCCGTCTTCTCAGTAATATTGTGGCAAATGATACCCTTACCGCCACGGTTCTTCATCTCACGGAAGTCGGAGAATTCAGTTCTCTTACCGTAACCGTTTTCGGTAATAGTAATGAGCTTCTTGCTTTCGTCAACGACCGCAACGCCGCAAACGTAGTCGCCCTCGCGGAGCTTGATACCTCTAACACCGCGCGCAACGCGTCCCATAGCACGAACGTTTCTCTCGTCGAAGCGGACTGCGGAGCCCATCTTCGTTGCAAGAACAAGACCGCTCTCGCCCTGAGTACGCATTACGAATACGAGCTCGTCGCCCTCGTCGAGATTGAGCGCACGCTTACCGCCCTTGCGCTGATATTCGTACTCGGAGAGGAGCGTCTTCTTAATGATACCGTACTTGGTAACCATAATAAGATACTCAGTATCGTTAAACTCGGGAACGGAGATCATTGTGGTGATCTTTTCGCCATCCTCAAGCTCAATAATATTAGCCATGTAAGTACCCTTGGCAGTTCTCGACGCCTCGGGAATCTGATATGCCTTTCTCATGTGAACCTTACCGATATTGGTAAAGAACATAAGATAGGAGTGAGAGTGAACAGAAGTAACCTTCTCGATAAAGTCCTCTTCCTTGGTCGTCATACCGATGATACCCTTGCCACCGCGGTGCTGTGCGGAGTAGGTGTCGGCGGGCTGACGCTTGATGTATCCTGCGTGTGTGAGTGTAATTACGCACTCGTGACGCTCGATGAGGTCCTCAAGAAGAATGTCGTCCTCGGCGGGAACGATATCAGTTCTTCTATCGTCGGAAAACTTTCTCTTGATCTCGAGCATCTCTTCCTTGATGATATCTCTAATTCTCCAATCGTTCGCAAGGATGTCGCGAAGATCGGTAATGAGAGCTGTAAGGCGAGCGAGCTCGTCCTCTATCTTTTGACGCTCAAGGCCTGTAAGACGACCGAGAGTCATCTCAACTATCGCCTGCGCCTGAATCTCGGAAAGACCGTATCTCTCCATCAATCTCTCCTTGGACTCGGGGATCGATTTCGAGGTCTTCATAAGCTCAACGATCTCGTCGATGTATTGATTAGCTATCATATAACCCTCGAGAATGTGCTGACGCGCGAGCGCCTTGTCGAGATCGAACTGCGTTCTTTTCTGGATAACACTCTCTTGGTGAGCAATGTAAAGGTCAAGGATCTCGGGGAGCGAAAGCGTCTTGGGCTCGTTGTTTACAAGCGCAAGCATATTCGCCGCAAAGGTCTCTTGAAGCTGTGTGAATTTGTAAAGCTGATTGAGAATAACCTGCGCGTTTGCATCGCGGCGGTATTCGATCACGATTCTCATACCGTCCCTACCCGACTCGTCACGGATGTCGGTAATGCCCTCAATTCTCTTTTCGTTAACAAGGTCACCAATGCTTGCACAAAGAGTGGACTTGTTTACCATATAGGGAATCTCAGTGATTATAATGCGGCGATTCTCTTCCTCGATGTTTGCCTTGGAGCGAACAACGATTCTTCCCCTACCCGTCTTGTAAGCGTCGATTATGCCGTTAACGCCGTAGATCGTTGCGCCCGTAGGGAAGTCGGGACCCTTGATGTATTCCATCAATTCCTCGACCGTACATTCGGGATTGTCCATTCTATAAATCGTGCCGTCGATAACCTCGCCGAGATTGTGTGTGGGAATATTAGTAGCCATACCTACCGCAATACCAACCGAGCCGTTTACAAGGAGGTTGGGGAAGCGTGCGGGCAAGACCGTGGGCTCGTCAAGACGGTTGTCGAAGTTCTTCGTCATAACGACAACGTTCTTGTCGATGTCGCGCATAAGCTCGTCGGAGATCTTGGAAAGGCGCGCCTCGGTGTAACGGTATGCCGCAGCATCGTCGCCGTCAACCGAACCGAAGTTACCCTGACCCTCAACGAGAAGATATCTATATGAGAAATCCTGCGCCATACGAACCATCGTGCCGTAAACCGCCGCGTCACCGTGGGGATGATAACGTCCGAGAACGTTACCTACCGTCGTAGCGGACTTGCGGAAGGGCTTGTCCCTTGTGAGATGGTCCTCGTACATCGCGTAAAGGATTCTTCTTTGACCCGGCTTCATACCGTCGCGCACGTCGGGGAGCGCACGGGAAGCGATAACTGACATGGAGTATTCGATAAAGGAGCGTTCAACCTCGCGCTTCATATCGACTTCAACTATCTTTTGCTCGGGAAATTCGATTCTATCGTTTTCGTGATTGTTTTTTGTAGCCATTTTGAACTCTCCTTTCCTTAAATATCAAGATTTTCAGCAAATTTTGCATTTTGCTCGATGAATTCACGTCTTGGCTCGACCTTGTCACCCATGAGGAGTGAGAACATCGCATCGCACGCAGCCGCATCCTGAGTGGTTACCTTAAGTAAGGTTCTCGTTGCGGGATCCATCGTCGTTTCCCAAAGCTGATCGGCGTTCATTTCACCAAGACCCTTGTATCTATTGGTCTCAACGTGTCCGCCGAGCTGTTCGATGATTTGGTCTCTTTCAGCATCGGAATACGCGTAATAAACGGGTGCGTTCTTGCCCGCATTCTTCTTTTGGATCTTGTAAAGAGGGGGCTGAGCAAGATAGATGTGTCCGTCATCGATGAGCTGACGCATGTGACGGAAGAAGAAGGTGAGAAGAAGGATTCTAATGTGCGAACCGTCAACGTCGGCATCGGCCATGATGATTATCTTGCCGTAACGGAGCTTTGCAATATTGAATTCGTCACCGATACCGCAGCCGAGTGCCTGAATGATGGGAATGAGCGACTGGTTTGAATAAACCTTGTCGATTCTTGTCTTTTCAACGTTAAGCACCTTACCGCGAAGGGGCAAGATCGCTTGGAACTTGGAGTTTCTTCCCTTCGTTGCGGAGCCGCCCGCGGAGTCTCCCTCTACGAGATAGAGCTCGGTCACTTCAATTCTTCTCTCTTGGCAGTCACGGAGCTTGCCGGGAAGCGTGGAGCCGCCGAGCACGCCCTTGCGTCGAGTAAGCTCTCTCGCATTTCTCGCCGCCTCTCTTGCGCGGGATGCCGCAAGTGCCTTGTCGATTATATTCTTAGCCACGGTGGGATTTTCTTCGAAGTATTCGGAGAGCTTGATGTTCACAATGCCCTCAACGAGCGTTCTAACCTCGCTGTTACCGAGCTTCGCCTTGGTCTGCGACTCGAACTGCGCGTCCTCAAGCTTAACGCTGATGATGGCGCAAAGACCCTCACGAACGTCCTCACCGGAAAGGTTCTTGTCGCTGTCCTTAAGGATACCCGCCTTGCGCGCGTAATCGTTAATTACCTTTGTGATGGCGGACTTAAAGCCGGTTTCGTGCGTACCGCCCTCGATGGTGTGCATATTGTTAGCGAAGGACAAAATGAGCTCGTTGTAGCTGTCGTTGTACTGAAGCGCAACCTCGGCAACGCTCGTGCCCTTCTCGCCCCTCATATAGATAACCTCGGGATGAATTAGCTCGCTGTGGCGGCTCTCGTTGAGATGTGTAACGAAGGTCTTGATACCGCCCTCGTACATAAATTCCTTTTCAACGGGCTCCTCGGATCTACCGTCGGTGAGAACGATTCTAACACCGGCATTGAGGCACGCCTGCTCGCGCATTCTATTCTCAAGTGTTTCGTAAATGAAAACAGTCTCCTCGAAAATTTCGGGGTCGGGCTTAAAGGTAACCTTAACGCCGGAGGGCTTGTCCGTGGCATCGCCAATGCAAGTGAATGCACGCGCTACCTTACCGCGCTCGAAGCGCTCGGTATATACCTTTCCGTCGTAAACGTCCTCAAGCTCAAGCCACTCGGAGAGCGCGTTAACAACCGACGCACCAACGCCGTGAAGACCGCCCGCGATCTTGTATCCGCCGCCGCCGAATTTACCGCCCGCGTGCAAGATGGTATAAACCACCTCGGGCGTGGGGATTCCCTGCTTAGGATGGATAGCGGAGGGGATGCCTCGTCCGTTGTCCTCAACGGTTATAGAATTGTCAGGATTGATCCTAACGCTGATCTTGTCGCAATGACCTGCAAGCGCCTCGTCGATCGAGTTATCCACGATCTCGTAAACGAGATGGTGAAGACCGCCGATGGAGGTCGTACCGATATACATACCGGGGCGTTTTCTAACCGCCTCAAGACCCTCAAGGACCTGTATATTTTCTTCAGTGTAGCTCTCCTCGACAACGAGGTCGAGATTCTTTTCAAGGTTTTCCATTTCTGTTTCCTTTCGAATTGTTGTGTGTATGTAAGAAAATTAGTTACAAATTTGAATAACGTTCTTTTTTTGCGAAAAAGAACCAAAAAAGCTTTTGATCAGCTTCGCGCAAAATAACCATCCTAGAACGTAGCGAAGGATCTTGCGCGGCTATCAATCTCAATCCCGCGCGTCATCCTCGAGCGTAGCGAAGGATCTTGCGCGGAAATACATCAAAATCTTTCGCTCAAATCCTTCCATTCGGGATTGATTGAATTAATAAGTTTGATTTTTTTAACTCTCAAAAACCCTTTTATCTGTTTTTCTCTAAAAATTGCTTCTTGAGGATGACTGTATTCCTCAAAATACACAAGCTTGTGTGTTTTGTATTTTCGAGAAAAACCGTCATTAACATCTAATTTGTGTTCATAGGTTCTACGCGATAAATCGTTCGTGATTCCCGTATATAACACCCTGTTTGTGAAGTTAGTTAAAATATAAATATAGTACATATTTTTTAGTTTGCTCTCCGCGCAAGATCCTTCGGTCGTTTCGCCTGACGCATTCTCAAGTGAAGCGGAGTGAAAAGAAGAATCTTAGGCGCAACTCCCTCGAGGATGACGCGCGGACTGTTCATTCGGTAGGCTGATTTAAAACTCAATTTCAAAAACTGGACAAAACACCCTTTCGGTGCGGCGCAAACAAAGTGCGAACTCCTCGCCCTACCTCACGCTGTCCTTTCCCACTCTTCCAAGTAAAGAAGCCGACGAAAATTGCGAAAAGCATAGCTTCGTTTCGCCACTCTCGCTTAAATATAAAATAAATGATTTCGGTATCTCAAATGACGGAAATTCCGTTCTGCCGTCCTTTTCCGCAGTGGAGAGAAGCTTGCGGGTGGTCGGCGACACAGTCGAGGTGTCCATGTCGAAGATGCCTATTATGTCCCTTTCGCGTATGCTCTTGCCTCCGCCAACATTTAAGTATATCATGGGCATCTCCTTTCAAAAGAAATATTAGTACGAAAATTATAGCACAATCGCACCGACGGTGCGCGACAGAAAACTGTCAATGACAAAAATCAAAAATTCTTTTTCAATTTCTCACGCGCTAAAAAATAATGAATATAATGAAATTAATTAATAAATAATAGTTTTAGTATATAGTAGGGGCTGTGGAGATTGTGGAAAACCTCGCTTAACCCTTGATTTTGTTAGCTTTTTTGCGTATTTTGGACTGTGGATTCACTGTTCGAAATTTAGGAACAATTTGTGGACAAGTCCGTGCTCGAGTGAGCAGGGCGACGCAAAACTGTCGCTAAAGTGATTTTTTGCCGAAATTGTCATTTTTTCGCGATTTTTGACTTTTCCACAAAATACTGTGGAAAGGAAATCTTTGTCCGACTTTTCCCGCAGGGCGTCATGATTTTGTCGCTTGTAAGAGTCAACTCCACATTACTTGGATTTTTTCCACACCTAAATTTCCCAGTGATATCAATGCCTTGCGGACTTTTCCAATTCTTGTCCAAGTCCATTTCCACATGAATTTCTTCCTTGTGGAAAAACTGTGGAAACCTTCAATTTGTTTCCACATCTTCACAATTTGTTCATTGCCTACCGACAATTTTTCGTCAATGTGGGAAGTTAGTTTAAGAAAAGAGTAATGTTCTTTTTGAAAAAAGAACCAAAAACTTTTTAATGGAGCTTCGCCGCCGCGCGTAAAATCGGTGCTAAAATAATGTCCGAGTGGCGCGCCCAGCAATTCGCTTGTCGTCTTGCGACTCCATTTCGCTTTGCGAAACCGCAAATTGCCTATAGCTTGGCAAACCCGAGAAAATCTATAATTTGCTGTTTCAACTAACTAATTCGTTGTTCGCACAAACTTTATTATAAGGCACAAATTGAGTAAATTTTAGAAAATCAATTCGTAGAATTGGTTTTCGTAGTACGGACGAAGAAATGTCCGTCGAATACTTGTATTCGTAAGGGCATTTGTTTGTTCGTACCAATAATTCACCCGTGAATTATTGAAAATTTACGCAAACCCAG
>JAZRCO010000051.1:0-2640 GCA_045659855.1 Eubacteriales bacterium
CTCAAGACATACTTCCAGTACACGGGCATGACTCTCGAAACACTTCGTGCACAGTTCCGTCTTCAGGCGGAAAAGCAGGTTAAGGCAAGACTCGCTCTTGAGAAGATCGCTGATCTTGAGAACCTTGTTGCTACTGAAGAAAACGTTAACGCTGAATATGCAAGAATCGCTGAAGCTTACGGCATCACAGTTGATCAGGTTAAGGCATCCATTGACAGCGACCTCATCGCCGCTGACATGAGAGTTCAGCTTGCTCTTGATGCAGTTAAGGAAAAGGCAGTTGTTAAGGCACCCAAAAAGAAGGCAACTAAGAAGTCCGCTCCCAAGGCAGAGGCAGTTGAAGGCGAAGACAAGCCCGTAAAGAAGACAAGTAAGACAACAAAAAAGACTGCTGAAGAGGCAGAAGCATAATTTCCATTACTAATTACAGGAGGTCATTACCTATGATGAATAATTCGCTCGTCCCAATGGTGGTTGAACAAACCGGTAGGGGCGAAAGATCCTATGATATTTTTTCAAGACTCCTTAATGACCGTATAATCTTCCTCTCCGACGAGGTTAATGATGCTACCGCTTCCCTTGTGGTTGCTCAGCTTCTCTACCTCGAGGCACAGGATCCCGACAAAGATATTTCCTTTTACATTAATTCACCCGCTGGCTCCGCTACCCCGGGCATGGCAATCTACGATACCATGAACTTCATTAAGTGCGACGTTTCAACCGTTTGCATCGGTATGGCGGCAAGCATGGGAGCATTCCTTCTCTCAGCGGGCACAAAGGGCAAGAGATTTGCTCTTCCCAACAGTGAGATAATGATCCATCAGCCCCTTGGAGGAGCTAAGGGTCAGGCAACCGACATCAAGATTCAGGCGGAGCTCATTCTTAGAACAAGAGATAGACTCAATGCTATTCTTGCAAAGAATACGGGCAAAACCGTTGAGCAGGTTGCAATCGACACCGAAAGAGATAACTATATGACTGCTGATCAGGCGCTTGCCTACGGTCTTATAGACAAGGTTATTGAAAAGCACGCGTAATCGAGCTTTTTGATTGAAAGGTAAATACTATGGCTGAAAATAAAAAGCCCGACGGAAACGGCAATACCCAAAAAAGGTATTGCTGTTTCTGCGGAAGAAACGAAAATCAGGTCAATTTTTTGATCCCCTCTCCTACGGGAGTGTACATTTGTGATTATTGCGTTGAAACCTGCTCAGAGCTTATTGATGAGGCACTTGATGATTTTTCCGATGCGGATATGAATCTCAACCTTGCCCAGCTCCCCAAGCCGCAGGATATCAAGAAGACCCTTGACGAATACGTTATCGGTCAAGATGACGCGAAAATAGCCCTTTCTGTTGCTGTTTATAATCACTACAAGCGTATTTTATCAAAGTGTGAGGACAAGGATAACAAGGAGCTTGACGGCGTTGAGCTTCAAAAGTCCAACGTTCTTTTAATCGGTCCTACGGGTGTTGGTAAGACATTCCTTGCTCAAACACTTGCCAAAACGCTCCAGGTTCCCTTTGCAATCGCCGATGCTACCACCTTGACCGAGGCGGGTTACGTTGGCGAGGACGTTGAAAACATCCTTCTTAGACTCATTCAATCGGCTGATTATGACGTTGAGAGAGCTGAAAAAGGTATCATCTACATCGATGAAATCGATAAGATCTCAAGAAAAAGCGAGAATCGCTCCATCACCCGTGACGTTTCCGGCGAGGGCGTTCAGCAGGCACTTCTTAAGATTCTTGAGGGCACGGTTGCTAACGTTCCTCCTCAGGGCGGAAGAAAGCATCCCAACCAAGAGTTTATCCAAATCGATACGTGCAATATTCTCTTCATTTGCGGCGGCGCATTTGACGGACTTGAAGGAATCATCGAAAAGCGTAAGGGTAACAACGTTATTGGCTTTGGCGGTGAGGTAAAGAAAAAGAGCGAGAAAAAGAAGGACGGCATCTATAAGGACGTTACTTCACATGATATCGTTAAATACGGTATCATTCCCGAGCTTACGGGTAGAATTCCCGTTATCGTTGCTCTTAGCGAGCTCGATAAGGATGCTTTAAAGCGCATTATTACCGAGCCCAAGAACTCACTATTAAAGCAATACGTCAAGCTCTTCTCTATTGACAACGTCGAAATTGAATTCGAGGACGATGCAATCAGCTCAATCGCTGAGCTTGCCATCGAGCAAAACACGGGTGCTCGCGGTCTTCGTTCAATTATGGAAGGATTTATGATGAAGATCATGTACGATATTCCCTCCAGAAGCGACGTTAAGAAGATTATCATAACAAGAGATACTGTAGTAAACAAATCGGAACCGATTTGCATTACAAAATAATAAAAAAGCTGTTGCAAATGCAACAGCTTTTTTTGTTTACTTACAGCCACATCCCTTATCGTGGTGGTCTAAGGTTTTCAGAATGGGGCCTGCACCAAGTGTGAATGCGTCGGTGGGAAATTCCATGCATTTGAAGATATCGCAGGGCTTTTCCTCTGAGCGCGACAGGCATTCCTTATCGGGAACAGTATATTCGGTGCCGTGAATCAAATACTGCGCAGGGCGAACAATCCTAATAACCGAGAAGATGCCAATAGAAACTACAAGATATCTATTGCATTCGTCGGTAAGCATTC
>JAZRCO010000052.1:0-4745 GCA_045659855.1 Eubacteriales bacterium
ACAAATTGTTCTTTTCACGATAAAGCTCCTTTCTATCAGTTGCTTCACTATATAAGTCAACAAATTTTTCAAAAAGTGTAACGATTTTCAAAAATTTTATATTATTTTTTTGCATTTTTACGCAAAAAGCTCCCTTGCGGGAGCTTTTTATCATGAATCAGCTTTTTCAAGCTCCTTTGCCTTTGCAGTTGAAGGTGTTTTCTTGAAAAACATTATTAGGAAGGGCAATGTGATAATGCCCGTTAAAACATCGGATATACCTTGAGCCATAATAATGCCGTCAAGCTTCCAAATTGCGCCAACTATCAACAAAACGGGAATGAGAATGGCTCCCGAACGCATCATTGCCATAAACGATGCCATTGCCGCCTTTCTTATGCTTTGATAAAGCATATTGCAGGTGACGGATATGGGCAAGAACCAAAGTCCGATGGATGCATATCTCATTGCGGGAACACCCACCTCTATTACTGCACTCTCCTTTTGAAAGATGGACATCACCGTCGGTGCGAATATTGCGCCGAGCGTTGCAATAGCGCCGACCGCCGCTATTCCGAATGCGAGGAGGAATTTCGTACCCTTTTTAACTCGGTCATATTCCTTAAGCTCGTAGTTGAATGCCGCAAAGGGTTGATAACCCTGCCCTATTCCAAGTCCAACGCACATTACGAAGGACGAATACTTTTGAACTATACTCATTGCCGCAATGGGAGCATCTCCAAAGGGCTTTATCATATTATTGAGCAAACCGTTTGAAATCGAGGTGAGTCCTTGACGGATGAGCGAAGGAAGTCCCATCTTAAAGATATTTGCGTATATCTCAAGCTCCCTGGCCATGAATTTAATAGAAAGTCGGCTTTGTGCGGTCTTAAGATAAAGAATCAACAAAAGCACAAAGCTAATTATTTGAGAAACTGCGGTGGAAAGACCTGCGCCGTAAACTCCCATATCGAATACCTTAATGAGCAAGTAGTCGCCCACGATGTTGATTATTCCGCCCGTGGAAAGACCGAACATGGCGTAAAATGCCTTACCCTCGTATCTTAGAACGTTATTGAGAACAAGAGAGCAAATAAGGAAGGGACATGAGATAAGCACCCACATTCCGTAATCCTTGGCATAGGGCAATATCGTTTCGGTGCTACCGAGAAATCTCAGCAAGGGTTCGATAAATACAAGTCCCGTAACACTCATAAGCGTGCCGAGAAGCGCACCTATGACAAAGGACGTGCTTGTATATGACGATGCTCTGTCAAGATCCTTTTGGGCAAGATATTTAGCCACGTAGGTTCCCGCACCGTGTCCGAGCATAAACGCTATTGCTTGAATGATGCACTGGAGCGTGAAAAGTATGCCCGTTGCCGCTTGGGGACTCTCGCCAAGACCGCCCACGAAATAGGTGTCCGCCATATTATATATATTGGTAATAAGCATCGACACCGTTGTCGGAATGCCGAGGGATATTATTAGCTTAGAAACCGAATTTTGGGTCATTTTCCTATGATATGCTTCAGTTTTATTCATCACTCCGCCTCCAATCTAACGTGTTTCCTTTATTATATCCATAATAGCATATATTTTATCTTTTGTCAAAGATATTTCTTGCATTTGCGTCAAAAATGTGGTAACATAACAGTATAGAAAATAACTTTTTCGGAGGCCAATCATGAAGTATAGCGTAAAGCTCAAGAAACTCAGTGAAAAAGCAATAATTCCAACATACGGTTCCCCCTATTCCGCAGGCGCAGATCTTTATTCCGCCATGGATGAGGTGACCATCGAGCCGCACACCACCTGCCTTATCAAGACGGGTATAGCGCTCGAATTGCCCGTTGGCTATGCAGGACTCATCTATGCGAGAAGCGGTCTTGCAAGCAAAAAGGGTCTTGCTCCCGCAAACAAGGTGGGAGTTGTTGACTGCGACTATAGGGGCGAGATCATGGTGGCATTACACAATCATTCAAGCGTTCCCCAAACCGTTGCAAGTGGCGAGCGCATCGCTCAGCTCGTTATCACTCCATACGTGGTAGCACAGTTTGAGGAAACCGAAGAGCTCTCCGAAACCGTTCGCGGCGAGGGTGGCTTTGGATCCACGGGTACGAAATAATGAAAATGAAAAATAAGATAAAGCTCGGCGCGGCTGCCCTCATCGGTGGTGTGGCAACAGGATTTCTACTTAAAGGTGCCATAAATTCAATGGTAAAAGCGAATCTGCACCGAAGCGGTATTCAAAATCCGAAATCAAGCGTCATGAGCCAAAAGAATAGGGATGATTTTGCAAATAATCCCGAAACAATTCTCGGTCAGCTCTTTCAGGCAACTGCTCCGCAAATTACGGTAACCATTCCAAACCGAGAGGGACGCCATATGAATGCCCTACTCTATAGGCAAAGCAACGATAACGGTAAATTTGCCATCGTAGTACACGGCTACCGCTCCAACGTAAAGTCGGTTTCATATATTGCGCGCCGTTATTTCGAAAACGGATATTCCGTTCTCGTTCCCCATCTCCGTGCCCACAAGGGTAGCGATTACGAGTACTGCACGATGGGATGGCTCGAGCGATTGGACATCGTGGATTGGGCAAACTATCTTGAGAGCCAATATAATAGCACTCACACCGTGCTTCACGGTGTTTCAATGGGCGCGGCAACGGTTATGATGACAACGGGTGAATCCCTCCCAAGCTCAGTAAAATGCGCTATCGAGGACTGCGGATACACCTCCGTTTATGACGCCTATAGCTTTAAGATACCCAAAATTATGCATTTGCCAGCATACCCAACAGTCGATATTTGTCGCCACGCAATAAAGAAAAAGGTGGGCTTTGACATCAAGGAGGCATCCGCACTCAATGCCGTAAGAAAATCGCGCACGCCGATTTTGTTCTTACACGGTGACAGTGACACTGTCGTTCCTTCATCCATGGCGCGCGAGCTTTATAGCAATGCGACCTGTGACAAGGATATCCTCATCTTCCCAGATACCGACCATGCGATGAGTCCTCTCACCCATTCCGACAAATATTGGAGCAGGGTTTGGGATTTTATTGCCGATCACGAATAAATCACAAGCAAAAAGCGCACCTCAAACAAGGTGCGCTTAATTTACTCACTTTACTTTTTGGCACTCGTCCAGCCCTCGCCGTGGTTTTCGTGAACACGGCTGATAGTGAAAGACGCTTCGGGATCCTCCCTATTGATTATAGCCATCAAATCGGAATACTCGCGCATACTGAACGAAACTATTATCATCTTTTTTGGCTGCTTGGAATACGCGCCGACCGCATCTACCACGGTAGCGGTTCTATCCAATATCTCGATTACACCTTGGCTAATCTCATCGCTCT
Source organism: Eubacteriales bacterium (assembly GCA_045659855.1). Lineage (GTDB taxonomy): Bacteria > Bacillota > Clostridia > Oscillospirales > CAG-272 > RGIG4608. The sequence goes on from JAZRCO010000052.1 coordinate 3,350, forward strand.
TGTTTGACACAATTTGAGCAAGATATGCCTCGTCACCGCCCAAAAATATCTTATCTATCACCGCGGAGCATACAAACGCACTTCCAATACCGAGGAATGAAAGCACGAGGTCATTGATAATGAAGATACCCGAGATAACGATTGCCGCGTCGATGGCGAAAATTATATAGGAGCTCTTTACCTTCTTAAAAATCTTGGCAAAAAGGAATGCAAGCACGTCAACACCGCCGCTCGATCCACCCGCCTTAAAGGTTATCGCGCATCCTGCACCTGTAAAGGCGCCGCCAAAGAGCGCGGCAAGGAGAACGGCGATATCGTGATACTCCGAATTTTGCAAAACGAACAGTCCGTTCAAGACACGGTACTGAACAAGATCGTAAAAAAGCGAGAAGAAAACGGGATAAAAAATAGTGGAGAGGAGGGTTTTTAATGCAAAGTCCCTTCCAAGGAAGACGAGCCCGAGAGCAAACAGTCCCCAAGTTAGCACGGTCAAATAAAAATCGATGCTAAGATCGAACGGGAGCACTCTTTGCAAAACGATGCCAAGACCCGAGATTCCGCCCGTTACGAGATCAAACGGAACAAGGAATATTGCCGCACCAAATGAAAGAATTGCGGTGCCGAGCAATATCAACAGGACGTTCTTTAGTATTAGAATTATTTCGTGTTTTGATAGACTAATCTTCATCACATTCACTCCTCTAATTAACTGCTAATTTATTATACACTATATCCCCGTCTTTTTCAACTATGAATTCCATTTTTAGCAATTAATAACAAATTTATTTACATTTTTGTAACCCCAAAAGCTAATAACACGGCAAATCTTTGTGCATTTTGTATAAATTATCACTTTTGAATATTGCGTATTAAAGCAAAATACCAAAATTGAGAAAATTTTATCAAAGCTCTTGTATATTTTTTCAAAATAAGATAAAATAGATGTGTATGGGGACTGATCATCCCAAACCAATTTGAAAAATATTTTTTAAAAAACGGAGGACATTAAAATGTCAGTAAAAGTTGCTATTAACGGATTCGGCCGTATCGGTCGTCTTGCATTCCGCCAGATGTTTGGCGCTGAGGGTTATGAGATCGTAGCTATCAACGACCTTACAAGCCCCAAGATGCTCGCTCACCTTCTCAAGTATGACACAGCTCAGGGTAACTACCTTGCAATGGGTCACACAGTTGAGTCCGATGACGAAGCAGGTACAATCACAGTTGACGGTAAGACACTTAAGATCTATGCTGAAAAGAACGCAGCTGACTGCCCTTGGGGTGAGCTCGGTGTTGACGTAGTTCTTGAATGCACAGGTTTCTACTGCTCAAAGGAAAAATCTCAGGCACACATCGACGCAGGTGCTAAGAAGGTAGTTATCTCTGCTCCCGCAGG
>JAZRCO010000053.1:0-3755 GCA_045659855.1 Eubacteriales bacterium
ATTCACTCGTGAATTATTGAAAATTTACGCAAACCCAGCTCAAACTCGCTCGATTGTTTCGTCCACCTTTTCAAAGGTGTAGCCCAAGCGGCTTGAGCGGTCTTTTCATTAACTATCTATTAAGCAAGGATCTCGCCGTAAACCACACCTGCGCAGCCGGCAGCATTTGCCTCATCGGTATCGATGTGCATAGCAGCAGCGAAGCTGGGGGAAACACGAACAACAACGTCGTCGAAGAAAAGAGCACGGGGAGTGTCAAGCTTAACCTTAACGATCTGCTTGTCCTGAACGCCAAATGCCTCAGCATCAGCGGGAGTCAAGTGGATATGACGCTTAGCAGCGATAACGCCCTGAGCGATTTCAACTTCACCCACGGGACCGCGGAGAATGCAAGCACCGCTACCTGCGATGTCGCCAGACTCTCTAACGGGAGCAGCAACGCCGATGGAACGCGCGTCGGTGAGAGAGATCTCAACCTGATCGGCACCTCTTGCAGGACCGAGAACGCTCATTTTAAGAGAGCCCTTGGGACCGATAACCTCAACCTTTTCCTCGCACGCGTACTGACCGGGTTGGGAAAGATCCTTTTTCTTTGTGAGCTGATGACCAGCTCCAAAAAGTGTTTCAATGGTGCTCTGAGACAAGTGAAGATGTCTTGCAGAAGTTTCAACCAAAACCTTGTTAGCCATAGTAATTACCTCTTCTTATAAAGATTTTTATGTATATTTTATTGTATAAAACATCATACATAGTTAGTATATCATATTTTTTATTACTTGTAAATGTATTTTTAAAGATTTTTTTGCCGATTGATAAATATTTTCCCCGAATATGGAAAAATTAAGAGAAGGAGATAAATTAATTGGGATTTGGCGAACTGTTTGCAAATAAATGTTTAGCACAAACTTCATTTCAACGTGTCATTCTGAGCGTCAGCGAAATTTTGTTGAGGGAGTGAAGCGAGCCGATACAAAATCGAGGAGCGTAGCGACGAAGGAATCTACGATGGAGTTTTGATAGTCTTCTCATTTAAAGTAACTTTACACCAAGAAAGTTACTGCAAATTTCTTCGTAGATCCCTGCGCAAGCGCAGGTTTTAGTCGCTTCACTTTGTTTCACTCCCAAAACTTCGCTCCGCTCAGGATGACCAATAGACGTTGTGTTTGGTGAATTCACATCCCGACAAATCAAAATTTGAAATACAAATCCTTCAAGGAGGAAAACATGACTGAAAACAAAGAAACAAACGAAATAGAAAAGCTTGGCACGGTGGATATGCCAAGCAAAAAATCAATCGAAAGCGGTATACAGGTGCTAACAATAATCGGACAAATCGAGGGGCATTATATTAGCGACCAAAACCAAAAATCAACGAAATACGAGCATATTATTCCGCTACTTGTCGCGCTTGAGCAAAGCGAGGACGTAAAGGGAGTCCTCATCGTTCTCAACACAATGGGTGGCGACGTGGAGGCAGGACTCGGCATTGCCGAAATGATATCATCGATGAGCAAGCCGACCGTTTCGCTCGTCATTGGCGGCTCGCACTCGATCGGCGTACCGCTCGCCGTGTCGGCAAGGCGCTCGTTTATCACGCCGAGCGCGACAATGACTCTGCATCCCGTCCGAATCAACGGGCTCGTCGTCGGCGCGCCTCAAACCTATAACTATTTTTCCGACATGCAAAAGCGAATAGTCGATTTCATTTGCAAAAATTCGGGCGCAACCGCCGATTGCGTGAACGAGATGATGATGCGCCCCGACATGCTCGCGACCGACGTTGGTACTCTCCTTGACGCGCGCGAGGCAGTCGAATGCGGACTCATCGACCGCCTTGGCGGTCTTTCGGATGCCCTCGAAGAGCTTAGAAAAATGATTCGCGAGGGATAGCGCTCGCAAAAGCGAAATTCGGCGTGTATCCTGTCAGCAAGCGGCAAACGGGAGCAGCTCGGCGCGCGGTGAGGGAGATGATAGGTGGTGGACGGCTCAAAGGGCGGTGGGAAAGGTGGAAACGATATGCGTCAGGGCGGGTGGAAAATCAAATAGGAGCCGATTCGGGCATCAATTAAGCTAAAAATCCTCCATTTCCGTGGCGGTATAGACTGTATTTTGCGGTGGAATGGCTACTCCGTCAAGAAGATTTGCATAGACGGCTGGGTCATCATCAATTAGAATATTTATTCCATCAATATGCAAAAACCGTGCCGCCGCAAAATTGTAGGTAGAAAGGGGACGGTCGAGTGCATCGTTCGACTGTGCACACACCAAAATATCCCCGTTTGCTCCAAATCCCGACACAAGCAGGGAATGATAGAATCTCCCTCGCATATCGGCAAGCTGCACGACGTCACCTATCTCAACTCTCTCCCGACCGACCTCGGAGGCGAATGGGCCTCGACGGGCGTTTTTGGGCGCAAAATCACCGATTCCGCACAAAAATTCGTATAATTCGGTCACTCCCGTCCAAGCGGGCGCGCGGTCGTTAAGCGAATTATAGTACCAACCGAAGGTTTCGGTGGGGTCGGCAACGAGCCCTCCCGCAAGTAGGCATTGGGACACGAAATTGGTGCAGTTTCCGCCGCCTCCCGTAAAGTCAAAAAACAGCGGATTGCGCGAGAGCGCCCATTTTTTCGCATATTCGACCGCCCTTTCGCGATCGTATGGCTTACTGACAATCATAGATCCTCCTTGAATATTTATTCATTGTAAATTCACCATTTCATATCATTATATGAATTTTTCTTTCACAAAGTAACTCAATTTCGAGGCAAAATTTCGCCAAATACAAGTAAAATTCACCCGTACAAGCAAAAATGTAAAAAATTGGCATAGAATAAACTAAAAAATTCTTGGAGGATGCCTATGCTGACCTTTATCATCAGCTTATTTTTTTACATTTGCCACATAATCCTCGGCATTTCAACGCCGAGCAATAAGTTTCCGCGACCGCTGAGTGCCAAGGAGGAGGGTGAAAGCTTTCGCCTCGCTCGCAAGGGAGATGAGGAGGCGCGCCAACGCTTGATTTTACATAATTTGCGACTCGTTTCGCATATCGTCAAGAAATATTATTCATTCGCGCCCGATAGCGAGGACCTCGTTTCGATAGGCGTGATCGGTCTCGTCAAGGCGGTGGATACCTTTAAGGTGGAGAGCGGCACGAGATTCGCCACTTACGGCGCGCGGTGCATTCAAAACGAGATCCTCATGCATTTTAGATCCCAAAAGAAGCACAGTAGCGAAATATCCATCAACGAAACGATCGACGTGGACCGCGACGGCAACCCGTTGACCTATATGGATATTATCAGCACGAGTGAGGATCTCGGTGAGGAGCTCGATCAAAAGACGCAAATACAGCGTGCGCTCCGCCTAATTAAGAATACACTTGACGAACGGGAGCGGCAAATAATCGTAATGCGGTACGGACTTTTCGATGAGAAACGGAGCTTGACGCAACGGGAGATTGCCGATAAGCTTCAAATATCGCGCTCTTACGTGAGCCGCATTGAAAAGAGCGCCCTTGATAAGCTCCGCGCGGCATTGAAGGGGTAGGGAGGCGAAGTGCCGCCCGTTTTGTTCGTAATTCAAATTTTGATTTATAGAGCACGTTGTTTGCACAAACCAAAGCGATTGTTTTGCGTCGCTTTTGTAAAAGCGACCGCCCTGCGCGTAGCAGCGCGGTTCAAGGGCGCGCAGCCCTTGGCTCAGCGTTTCTTTTTGGGAACTTTTTCTTTGCGCTTATTTCGTCAAAGAAA
>JAZRCO010000054.1:0-3658 GCA_045659855.1 Eubacteriales bacterium
CCTTGAAAAGCTCGAGGAAAACGCATTGCTCTCGCAAAGCTTTGCAAGTGATTTCAAACTCAAGAGATGCAAGAACTGGCTCTCCATGATACTTGCCGCCATCCATCCCCTGCGAAACGGTGACTGCTATACCTTCACCGCTCTCGAGAAGGATTCGCTCGCTCTTGAATTTAGTGAGGTTGATGCGCAAGAGAGTCAAAGCGTTGAGTCGGTGTCAGTTTCAAGCGAGGATATAGAGAGCGTTAAGCAACGACTTGATTTCAGTTATTCACACGCTCACCTCAACAAGCTCCCCGCAAAGCTTTCCGTTTCAAAGCTTACTCCTACTGTGCTTGATGACATCGACAACGATGCGGCAACTCTTGAGAGCTTTGACGAGGCGAAGATACTCGAAATTGAAGAATTCTTTGAGAGCAAATCCAAGATATCAAGTGCCGAAAAGGGTACGGCAACGCATCTCTTCCTGCAGTTTTGCGACTTTGAAAACGCCGAGAAAAATAGCGTGGCGGAAGAGCTGTCAAGACTTGTTGACAATAGATTTATCGCCCCCTCGGTTGCGTCCTTAATAAGCATCAAGCAAATAGAAGGATTTTTCAAGAGTGATTTTTACAGGTTGCTCAAGGGAGCGAAAACAACCTACCGTGAGCAGAGATTTAACATTTTGCTCCCCGCATCTCATTTCACACAAAATCAAGAATTTAGAAACGAGATTGATGAAGAAGAAATTCTTGTTCAGGGTGTTATCGACCTCTTCTTTGAGGCCGAAAGCGGAGAAATAATCCTTTGCGATTATAAGACCGATTATCTCACGCCCGATGAGCTTAAGAGCAAGGAGCTCGCTATTACCAAGATGAAGGAGCGCCACGGAAGGCAGCTCGAATACTACGCTATGGCGATTGAGCGTTTTCTTGGCAGAGCGCCCGACAAAATTCTCATCTATTCTCTCCCCTTTGGTGAAGCGCTTGAGATAAAAACATAACAAAAAAAGCACGGCATTGCCGTGCTTTTGCTATTATATTCATGCAATCTATAAATGCGACTTAACAACTGTAACTATTGCAACTAGAATACTTAAGAGTAAATACCATATAAACTTTTTAGAATTACGGTAGGTTGTTTTCGCATAGATACATTTTTTCTTTAATATATGTGTCATTAAAATCGAAGGATTTGTTATTGATAACAGCTCTTTGTTTTTTTCACCAAGCAATCTGAGCTCCATCGGTCTTGCAGACATTTTACCCGTATTACCAAGGTCAAATGACACAGTCTTAATATCGTTATAATTTATTTTTGACATTTCATCCTTGTTTTCTATAAGCATATGATCATCATTAAGTATAAAGGTTTGCTTTTGAAATATCGAAAATATCAAGCTCAAGACAAATAAAAACGCGTTCACAATCAACAAAACAAGAGGATATATAGAAAACATATCCTTACAATACTCAGCAAAGCTGTTTTTGTCTATAGAAAAACCCATAACCAGAAACATGGGTATTAGGCATAATGCAAACTCGGTCGTATGACACGCGAAGGATACTGTCAGATTTCTTTTGAAATTCACAATCTCACTCCTTTTACTATCGTAATCACATTATACAACAAAATAGAATACTTGTAAAGTGAAAAAGATGCAAAATACGGATGTTTATTTTGCAAAAAGCACAAAAAAAGCACGGCATTGCCGTGCTTTTATCTTTTATTTTACGTCGATGATTCCGCGTCTTGCTCTCATCTGCGCCTTCATACGAAGCTCGGTGTTGAGAATCTTTTTGCGAAGTCTAATTGACTTAGGTGTTACCTCGATGAGCTCATCGTCATTGATATATTCGATAGCTTCTTCAAGTGTGAAGATTTGAGGGGGTGTCAAAAGGAGCTTTTCATCAGCACCCGTTGAACGAATCGCGGTAAGGTGCTTTTCCTTGCAGGGGTTAACTGCGATATCGTCATTCTTGGGATTTTCACCAATGATCATTCCCTCGTAAACCTTGGTTTGAGGTCCAACGAAAAGTCGACCTCTCTCCTGAGTATTATAAAGACCGTATCTTGTGGTTTCACCGTTTTCGCTCGCGATAAGGCAACCTGTAAATCTCATAGTCACCTCACCCTTATAGGGCTGATATCCGTCAAAGAGTGTATTGATAAGGCCTTCACCTCTTGTGTCGGTCAAGAACTCGGAGCGGTAACCGAAAAGACAACGGGAAGGAATGGAGTATTCCACTCTCATTCTATTTCCAAGGGGAGTCATCTCGATAAGGTCGCCCTTACGTCTTCCGAGCTTTTCGATAACGGAGCCAACGTAATCGGTGGGCACGTCAAGTGTAACTCTTTCCATGGGCTCGCACTTAACGCCATCAATTTCTTTATAAAGAACTCTGGGGTTGGAGCACATAAGCTCAAAGCCCTCGCGTCGCATATTTTCAATAAGAATTGAAAGGTGCATTTCGCCTCTACCTGCTACCTTGAAGGAGTCGGTCGTATCACCGTCGTTAACACGGAGGGATACGTCCTTAAGAAGCTCGCGGTAAAGACGGTCACGGATTTGACGGGACGTAACGAACTTACCCTCCTGACCTGCAAGCGGGCTATCGTTTACCGCAAAGGTCATTTCCATTGTGGGCTCGCTCACCTTAACGAATTCAAGGGGCTCGATGCACGTTGTTGACGTGATAGTGTCACCGATAGTGATGTTCTCAGCACCGCTGAAACAAACGATATCACCAATCTTTGCATTTTCAACCTGAACTCTACCAAGTCCGCTTATTTGATAAAGAGCAACGATCTTTGCACGCTTGGGTACCGCCTTGGAGTGGAAGTTGGAGATCATTACCTCCTGTCCCTGCTTGATCGTACCTCTCTCAACTCGACCGATACCGATTCTACCAACGAAATCGTTATAGTCGATGGATGAAACAAGAAGCTGGAGATCGCCCTCCTCGTCACCCTCGGGTGCGGGGATATAGTCAAGTATCTTATTGAACAAGGGCACAAGATCGGTGCCGGGCTTATCCATATCCTCGCTCGCCGTTCCTGCTCTACCCGAGCAGAAGAGCATGGGGCTATCAAGCTGCTCGTCATTTGCACCAAGATCGATAAGAAGCTCGAGAACCTCGTCGATAACCTCGGAAATTCTTGCATCGGGCTTGTCTATTTTATTTACTACTACGATTACTCTATGATTGAGCTCAAGTGCTCTTTGCAAAACGAAACGAGTTTGGGGCATGGGTCCCTCCGCCGCGTCAACAAGCAAGATAACACCGTTTACCATTTTAAGAATACGTTCAACCTCACCACCAAAGTCTGCGTGTCCGGGAGTGTCGATAATATTGATCTTTACACCGTTATAGTTTACTGCTGTGTTCTTTGCAAGAATCGTTATGCCTCTTTCACGCTCAAGGTCGTTTGAGTCCATAACTCTATCCTCGGTTGCCTGATTCTCTCTATAAATGCCACCCTGCTTTAAAAGCTGGTCAACGAGAGTCGTTTTACCGTGGTCAACGTGCGCGATTATTGCAATATTTCTTAAATCTTCTCTAACCACTTGATGTTCTCCTTATATTAATAAAAAATTCACCAAACTATTATAACATTTTTTTTGCAAATATAATATAGTTATTTTTACGGAATTTTTGATTTTTTTTGATTGTTTTTTGTC
>JAZRCO010000055.1:0-1550 GCA_045659855.1 Eubacteriales bacterium
AGTAGGTGGATCAACGAGAATGCCACAGGTCAAGGAAATGATCATAAGAGAATACGGCAAGCCCCCGATCACAAAGAATATCGACGTAGATACGATAGTAGCGGCAGGAGCGGCAATGCAAGCACAGCTTTGCAAGGAGAACGTACTTGTAATAGGCGGTCCTGCAGCAAGAAGTAGCGCAAGAATCGGCGGAGCACCCGTAGGAAACACGGGCGGCCTTGTAATTCGCGCTGCCGACATTCAGGATATCACGGCACACAGTCTTGGTATCTTGGTGTATGACAATGAGAACGACTCATTTTTGAATAGTACTATCATCAAAAAGGGTAGTAACTACAATAAATACTTTGGAAAAGAATACTTTACCTCAGGTAAAGAAATTGAAATATACGTTTTGCAGGGCGAATCGTCGGACCCCTTCGAGAGTGATTTGCTTTGTAAATACATAATCGAATCCGAAAGCAAAGGAGCTTCCGTAAAGACGCTCGTTGAGCTTTGCTACAATAATAACGGCGTGGTTGACGTTAAGGCATCGTCCGAACTCAATCCCAGCTTAAAGATTCGAAAGGAAGCAATAAGCGAATCCTTAACTAAGATCCTCGAGGATCTTAAGGAGAAGGCAAAGAAATCGTCCTTGCCTTACTCAAAGTGGGCGGGAGTTAGTAGCATTCCTACCACTAATGTAGATAGGTTTGGAAACCCCGAGGGCAGTCAATACGATTTGGCTATAGACGGTGGATTTAAGGGCTATGGCATATTGATATTGAATTTGTGTGAAGTAGCTAAAATGACCAAGGCAATTAAAGCCATGATGAAAAAGGGATTTAGCGTTGAGCTGGTCGAGGGACAAATACCATCACCGTTAGGTTTAAAGAATAAGCTCAAGGATAAATGCCAGCTGTGGATCATTTCACAGCAAGCGCTACAGTTTACTAACGCCCATTATCGAATAATTGAGAACTTCTTTGACGAAGGTCACGGCGTGTATATTTGGGGTGATAACGATCCTCTTAATACCAACGCAAACTTTATTATTAAGAAAATGTTTGGAAGTATTATGCACGGCGACTATTATGCTCGACAAGTTTTGTCCATACAAAAGAGACCGAATGAACCCGGTATCATCGCTGACCATTTGATCTCAACGGGTATAGTTTCCTTCTTTGAAGGCGACTCTATTGCTCAAATCGAGCTCAATAACGGATTAAAGCCGCTGATTTTTAGCTCGGATAAAAACGTTGTTACTGCTTTTTATGATTGTGACGGCAAGAGAGCATTGATTGACGGCGCATTTACAAGATTGTGGGATGGCGACTGGGGACAGTCAGCAGGCACTGAACGATACATTGTCAATGCAGCTTCTTGGTTAGCTAACCTTGAAAGATTCGGATATAATCCAAAATTAAGATAAGGAGAAATTCAAATGAAAAAGATCAACGTAGGAATAGATTTAGGAACGACGTATTCGGCGGTAGCAGTATTCAATAAAGAGAAGGGCGAGGTAGAGATATTAAAGAATGACCTCGATAAGACAACGACACCCTCCGTAG
>JAZRCO010000056.1:0-1951 GCA_045659855.1 Eubacteriales bacterium
CAGACATTCACTTGGGTGGCGGTATTTTGAACCGTGAAACGGACGAAAAAACAGTTAAGGCGGTTGCCTCGATGGTTAGGGTTGAGAATCCCGATCTCGTTGTGGTGACAGGTGACATCTCTTTCGCCGTTGGAATTGGCGGAACGATAAACAACGCATATGCACACGGCATGTTTATCCGTCTTATGGAAAATCTCGGCATTAATTGGACAATAACGCTTGGAAACCACGATACCGAGCCCTATAACTATCACAATCGCAAGGCGGTTGCTAATATGTATGCCGATGCAAATCTCAAATACTGCTTATTTGAGCATTCTCCCGAGGGCGTTTCGGGCGAGGGCAACCACATTATTAACGTGAAGAATTCATCGGGCGAGATAGTACAGTCCCTCTTTATGCTCGACAGCCATTCTTACATACGCCAGGGTCTTGTTGGCGGACTCATTGATTCGCTCCTTTGGAATTACGACAACATCAAAGAGGATCAGATCGAGTGGTACGAAAAGCAGATCATGCACTATGCTCCTCAAAGCTCGCTTATGTTCTTCCACATTCCCTTAGCAGAGGTGAAGGTGGGATATGACGAATATATCGCAAACGATCGAGAATTGACCGATGACGTTACTTGGTTCTCGGGCAATGACGGTGAAAAGGAAGAGGTAGTATATCCCTCAAAGCTCGGTGACGATCTTTTTGAAAAGATACTTGAGCTTGGAAATACACATTACGTTTTCTTTGGACACGATCACTTTAACAATTTCATTATGAATTATAAGGGTGTTATGTTCTCTTACGGCTATAGCGTTGACTATATTGCATACGGTGATATAGGCGCAAGAGGATACCAAAGAGGTTGCACAGTTATCGAGATAGATTCCGTGCCCGGATTCTTGAGCGTAACTCACGAGAATTATTACCAGGAAAAATACGGCTCACTTGAAGAAAAAGAGAGCATGGATATGAATAAAGATGCATACAAAGGAGAATGACCATGAAATACTACATTGGAATTGATCTTGGTGGCACGTTCATCAAGGGTGGAATAGTTAACGAGAACGGTGAGATCCTTGTCAGCGACAAGGTGCCCACCGAGGTAGAGAAGGGTGATATCGGTGTTGCTTCGAACATTGTTCGCCTTGCGAGCATGCTTTTGGAAAGACAGGGCATCGAAACCAAGGACGTTGAAGGTCTTGGTATCGGTTCTCCCGGTATGATCGACTCCGCCGAGGGCAACGTTGTTTATGCGAACAATCTCGGTTGGGAGAATTTTAAGATTTGTGACGAGATCTCACGTCAGCTTGGCGGACTCAAGGTAAAGATCGGCAACGATGCGAACGTTGCGGCTCTTGGAGAGGTGAAATTCGGTGCGGCAAGAAATTACAGCTCCGCAATTATGATCACTCTCGGCACTGGTGTTGGCGGCGGTATCGTTATCGACGGCAAGCTCGTTGAGGGCAATCTCGGCGCGGGCGCGGAGCTTGGCCACATCGTTATCGAGGTTGGCGGAGAGCAGTGCTCCTGCGGTAGAAAGGGTTGCTTTGAGGCATATAGCTCGGCAACGGCTCTTATAAGAGATACGAGAAGAGCGATGGAGGCACATCCCGATTCAAAAATGTGGGAATGCGGCTCGCTTGAAGCAGTTACGGGCAAGACGGTATTTGATTACGCACCCGTTGACGTATATGCGAAGGAGGTCGTTGACTCCTATATCGAGCATCTCGCTTGCGGACTTATCAATTATGCGAATATCTTCCGTCCCGAGGTCATTTTGCTTGGTGGCGGAGTTTGTGCACAGGGCGATAACCTTATCAAGCCCTTGCAGGCAATAATGGATAGAGATATTTATGCGGGCGACAAGGGTCCCCGTGTACCGATTCTCATTGCGGAGCTCGAAAACAGTGCGGGACTTCTCGGCGCAGCGGCTCTTTTGATGTAAAATACTTATACT
>JAZRCO010000057.1:0-2542 GCA_045659855.1 Eubacteriales bacterium
TCTAATGACGGTGGTCGCGCTCGCCCTGCGTGGGCTCGGTGTGGGCTTTAACGCATACGTTTCGCAACGGATAGGTGCGGAGGCACTCGGTCTTTACACACTGCTTGGCAGCGTTTATTCATTTGCGCTAACACTTGCACTCTCGGGAATAAACCTCACCGCCACTCGCCTTGTTTCCGATGCCATCGGAGAAAAAAGCGATGCGAAGGTGCGTGCCTCGATGCGAAAATGCATAGCTTATTCCCTATTCTTCGGCTTGCTCTCGTGCGTACTTTTGCTAACCTTTGCCGAGCCCCTTGCGCTCCGTGTGCTAAAGGACCCCCGTCTTATAAAGCCCCTTCGCCTGTGCGGCGCGACATTGCCCCTCATTGCGCTCGGTGCTTGCCTAAACGGTTATTTTACTGCGGTTCGGCGTGTGTATAAAAACGCCGTTACACAAATAAGCGAGCAGCTTGCGAGGATCATCTTTTGCTCAATATTGCTTGACCTCGCATTTGGGCGAAGCATTGAATCACATTGCATTTGCCTTGTGCTCGGCGGTGCACTAGCGGAAATGCTATCCTTTGTTATCTCACTTTTGTTTTTCGTATTCGATAAGCAAAAGCTTCAAAACGCGGGCGACGAGCACGTGTCAAATAGAGGGATAACCAAGAAAATGCTCTCCATTTCCCTCCCCCTTGCTTTTTCCACGTATTTCCGTTCCGCCCTGCTCACCATCGAGCATATCCTCATTCCAATCGGCATTGAAAAAAGTGGGGCTGACCGTTCAAGATCCCTTGCGGCTTACGGCACGCTGCAAAGCATGGCTATGCCGCTTGTGCTATTCCCCGCCGCTATAATTCAGTCGTTTTCATCCCTGCTTGTTCCCGAGCTTGCCGAATTGAAAATACAAAGCAACAAAAAGGAGATAAGATACGTTGCGCAAAGAGTTTGCCAGCTCGCGCTCGTTTTTTCAATCGGAATTTCGGGTATTATGATATATTTTTCAAAGGAGCTCGGAGAAAGCATTTACCGCTCTCCAGAGGCGGGCAGGTATATTCGCTATATGGCACATATCGTACCAATTATGTACCTCGATACCACGGTGGATAATATGCTAAAGGGACTTGGCGAGCATCTTTATACTATGGCAATAAACATCACGGACACACTTTGCTCGCTAATTATGGTGTGGATCCTCATCCCCAAAATGGGAATATACGGATACATAACCCTTATTATCGTGAGCGAGATTTTCAACTCAAGCGCAAGCATATATAAGCTCGTAAAGGTTACGAAAATGCGCTTTGAGGCATTCAAATGGTTCGTGCTCCCCATCATCTCGATAATCATCAGCACGCACCTTGCGGGTGCGCTCTCCACCGCCCTTCCCTTTGGTGTTCTATTATCCATTCTCCTCTCCGCAGTCCTCTATTGTGTTCTTGTGAGATTGCTCGGGGCTCTCGGAAAGGAAGAAACCAAGTGGATACTTTCCTTCTTTAAAAAATCAGCTTGAAAGGTCGGATTGCCAATAAAAAATGAGAGGAGCAAGTCCTCTCATTTTGATTATTCGTTTATTTTGATTCTAACTGAGCACCCTTGCTTTTTCGTATTCTCAAAAATACGTAATAGAAAAGCGTGATGTAAATAACAAAGAGCAGCATAACGCACAAGGGATATAAAACGGGATTGCCACCCACCAAATTATATAATACCACGTAGGGCGTTCCGTCGTGATTCTTTAAGAACATGTAGTTGTAGTCCAAAACGTGGTTCGCAATAAATGCCGCGATTCCAAAGCCGAACAAAATGCCGTATGATATGAAGATATTCTTCTTTTTCATGCTCGCCATGCCGCTTATCGCAATATATAACGACGCAAATGCCGAGATGGTATGCGTGGTGGCGGATACAATGTTGGGCCAAGAAAATGCAGGATAGGCATTATAGTTTTGCGTTGCTCCGACCGTGCCCAGGATTCCGCCCAATATACCGAAAATCAATACGAAATCAAGTGAAGCTTCTTTCAATCTGCCCTTGCAAAATGCCGCAAGCGGAATGGTTATAAGCTGTATGCTGCACAAAAACAGGGGTAATGATACTCTCCAAAACGACGGATTTTGAACGCTACCGATGATAATCTTTGCAATTTCAAAGGAATCAATAGCAATAGCCGCCCAAATCAAAACCAAATTCTTGGTCTTATCATCTCTATATTTGTTGCGCTTGCCCAAGATGATGGCAAGTACTACGCCCACAATTACGAACGTGGAAACCACCAATATATGCTGCCAAGATAAAAAGCCGTCGGCAGGCCTGCCGTACTCGTATTCACCCGTTCCAAAGCCAAAAAATTCTCTCATCAGATTGCCTCCATTCATTTTTTATGAACATATTCTATCACAACTTTTTCGATTTGTAAAGAAAAAGGCGAATATTTTCACCAAAAATGAATAATTTTGTCGAAAAATCGCACTTGCGACCGAAAAAACGAGATTCCTTGAACGAATTTTTCTATTAATTATTGCTAATATAAACTTGACTTTTTCAAAATTGATGATAT
>JAZRCO010000058.1:0-9593 GCA_045659855.1 Eubacteriales bacterium
CTGCGCTTAAGCCTTTTGAGAGTGATATCAATCTCAGAATGCAGAATTATTATAACAAGAAAAAAGAGCTTGTTGGCGATAACGGTAAGCTCGTTGATTTTGCAAATGGTCATCATTACTTTGGCTTTCATAAGGTAGAGAACGGTTGGTATTATAGAGAATGGGCGCCCGCCGCTCACGAGATGTATCTCATGGGTGACTTCAACGGTTGGGATAGATGGTCCCACAGAATGAACAACATAGGAAACGGCATTTTCGAAATCTTCATTTGGGGAAGAGAAACTCTTTGGGACGATTGCCGTGTTAAGGTTATCGTTAAGCACTATGACAGATATCTTGAGAGAATTCCCGCGTACTGCAAGAGAGTTTTGCAAAATCCTTACGACTATACTTGGTCGGGTGCTATCGTTGACGAGCCCGAATATATTTGGCAAAAGAAGACCTTTAAGCCACAAAAGAAGCTCTTTATATATGAAACTCATATCGGTATGGCTCAGGAAAAGGAAGCTATTGGCTCTTATAACGAGTTTACCGATTACACGCTTCCTCGCATAAAGGCGGCAGGATATAATACCATTCAAATAATGGCTATTATGGAGCATCCCTATTACGGCTCCTTCGGCTATCAGGTGTCTAGCTTCTTTGCCGCATCGTCAAAGTTCGGCAAATGCAACGACCTCAAGCGCCTTATAGATACCGCACACCAAATGGGAATCGCGGTTCTTCTCGACGTTGTTCATTCACACGCAGTGAGCAATACCAACGAGGGAATTGCCGAGTTTGATGGTACCGTTACTCAGTATTTCCACGAGGGTTCAAGAGGAGACCATCCCGCATGGGGAACAAAGCTCTTCAATTACGATAAGCCCGAGGTAATACATTTCCTTCTTTCCAACCTCAAGTTTTGGATGGAGGAATATCACTTTGACGGCTTCCGCATTGACGGCGTTACCTCAATGCTTTATCACGACCACGGTCTTGGTACTGCGTTCACCGATTACAGTAAATATTTCTCCCTAAATACCGATACCGAGGCGGTTACCTATCTTCAGCTTGCCGCCGAGCTTATCAAGGAATATAATCCCAATGCAATAGCGATTGCAGAGGATATGTCCGCAATGCCCGGTATGTGCTTGCCCATCGAGGATGGCGGAATCGGATTCGATTACCGACTTGCAATGGGCTCACCCGATATGTGGATTCGTTTGTCCAAAATGCGTGACGAGGACTGGAGCATGTGGCACATTTGGTGCGAGCTCACGGGTCGCCGTCCCCATGAAAAGTACATCGGCTATGCCGAGTCCCACGACCAAGCGCTCGTTGGTGACAAAACGCTCATATTCCGTCTTTGCGATGCGGCGATGTACACCGATATGGGCAAGTGGTGTCAAAACCATATTATAGATAGAGGTATGGCACTTCATAAGATGATAAGACTTGTCACAATGTCTCTTGGTGGTGAGGGCTACCTCAACTTTATGGGTAACGAATTCGGACATCCCGAATGGATAGACTTCCCGCGCGAGGGTAACGGATGGTCGCACTTCTATTGCCGCCGTCAGTGGCATCTTGCCGACGATGAAAACCTCAAGTATAGCGAGCTTTTGGCATTCGACCGTGCAATGGTCAAGCTCGCCAAGGAGTACAGTATTTTCGATAAGGAGCCCCATTGGTTGCAAATCGACGACGATAACAAGATAATGATGTTCGAGAGAAACGGGCTTATCTACGTCTTCAACTTCAATCCCACACAGGATTTTTGGGGATACAACCTCAAGATGCGCTTCAAGGGTGAATATAAGGTGGTATTCTCAACCGACCGCAAGGAATTCGGCGGCTGGGATAGACCGAGCGAGACCTATGTTTATTCCACGAATGAATTTAAGGAATTCCCAATCTATCTCCCCGCAAGAACGGCTATTTGCTTGAGAAGAGTTATCAAAAAATAAATAGAAATAAACCGCTTGGCTTGTGCCAAGCGGTTTTTGTTAATCTTTCTTTTCGAATTCGTTTACGGTTTCCTTTAAGAGCTCACGGATGGGGAGGTGCTGGGGACAAATCTCCTCGCACGCACCGCATTCGATGCAGGTGCTCGCCGCACCGCCCTCTTTGGTAAGGGCACGGTAGTAGGAATTATAATTCCATGCATTCCAAATCTTTTTGCCGTTCATACAGGTGAATAGGTCGGGAATGGGAATACCCATCGGGCAACCGTCAACACAATAGCGACAAGCCGTGCACTGAATCGTGCCTTGCTCCTTGACTATCTCAAGAACTTTGTTTATTGCCTCAAATTCTTTCTCGCTTAGTGGCTTAAAATCCTTCATATAGCTGATGTTGTCGTTCATCATCTCCATGCTTCCCATACCCGAGAGCACCATAAAGATACCCTCAAAGCTCGCGGCAAAGCGAATAGCATAGCTTGCGGGACTCATATCACCGAGGGCAGAGAACACCTCTCTTGCCTTGTCGGAAAGATTGACGAGATGACCGCCCTTGACGGGCTCCATCACGATAACGGGCTTGCCGTGCTTTCGGCACACCTCGTAGCATTTTCTTGACTCAACGGACGGATCGTCATAATCGGCATAATTGAACTGGATTTGAACAACGTCGACCTCCGGATGCTCGGTGAGTATCTTGTCAAGATACTCGGCATTGTCGTGGAAGGAAAATCCAACGTATCTAACCTTGCCCTCCGCCTTAAGCTCTTGAGCAACCTCAAAGGCGCGGCACGCTTGATATTTCGGATAGAGATTTCTATTTTGAGAGTGCATTAAATAAAAGTCGAAATACTCCACTCCGCACGCCTCAAGCTGACGCTCGAACGAGGGACGGATATCCTCCTCCTTTTCAAAAAGATGGGGGGAGAGCTTGTCCGTGAGGATATAGCTTTCTCTCGGATATCTTGACGTTAAGCACTCCTTTAGGGCGAGCTCGCTCTTACCCTCTATGTATCCCTGAGCGGTATCAAAATAGTTAAAGCCCGCGTTCAAAAATGCGTCAACCATTTTAGAAAATTCAACGGTGTCTACCTCTTTTTCATTCATCGGTAATCTCATACAGCCAAAGCCGAAATTCTTTTTAACTTCGGGGAAATAAGTTATCATAATGGCACCTCCGTTACGTTATTGCAAATATTATACCATATAGTCTTTAAATAGTCTATAAGAAATTTAGATGTTTTATTGACTTTTATTAAAAAAAGTAATATAATTTGTGTACTAAAATAATTGAACGGGAGAAATTTATATGGCACCTCAGCTTTTTGGCGTTGAACACATACTTTATATAATTATTAGTACGCTTATCGGTGCTTTTGCGCTTTTGTTAGCTAAAAGATATTTAAAGAAAGAGAAGCATCAAAGTGCTTTTTTGAAAATACTTGCGCTCTTTCTTCTCGTTGCTATTTTGACGAATAGATTATCCCAGGTATTTAGATATGATGAAGTCAGATGGTTTCTTATCATTCCGGATAGCTTTTGCGGAATGACGAGTCTTGTTTTGGCATTGGCTGTTATTTTTGGAAAAAAAGATAATAACGTTTATCATTTTGTTTGGCTTTTGGGCCTGTTTGGCGGTGTTTCCACAACCATATATGCAAGCTACGTCGATCAAAATATTTCGTTTTTCTATTTGCCGACAATTTCAGGACTTTTGCACCACAGTCTTTGTGCAACCGTGGTCGTTGCTCTTTTGATGTTTGGTCAAATAGATATCACTTATAAAAAGTGGTATTGTACGTTCTTTGGATTTACAACCTATCTTACCCTTGGAGCGTTTATGATGCATACGTTTAATATGAGTGATGCTTTTCATATAGCAGAGCCACTCATTCCCGATACTCCTTTAACTGCATGGGTTATGGGTCCTATGTACGCTGCAGGTTATGCTCTTGTACTTTGGCTTGTAGAAATAATTAAAAAGAGAATGAATAAAAAGATTACAGAATGAAGCGATAACTGTTGACATTTGTCGAAAAATGATATATAATAAATAGGTTAGAAAAATAAAAAAGTAAAAATGATATTTTCTAATAAATCTAATAAATTTGATATAAAAGGAGCAAAAAATGTTTTCATTTATTCCTAATGAGTATTTTCTTCTCGCGTTTGGTTTCTTGTTGCTCATCAAGGGCGGCGACTGGTTTGTTGATGCGGCAAGTAATATTGCAAAGCGTTTTCACCTTCCCGAGCTTCTTATCGGTGCAACAGTAGTTTCCATAGGTACTACATTGCCCGAGGTTATGACATCCGCTATGGGTGCCGCTGCAGGAAGCGGAGCAGTTGCTTACGGTAATGCTATTGGTTCCATTATTTGCAATACTTCTCTTATTGCGGCTCTTACTATTGCGATCAAGCCCGGTAAGGCCGACAAAAAATCACTTGTTTTTCCCGTATGCTTCTTCTTCGGAGCAGCTGTGTTCTATTCAGCTAATGCATACTTCTTCGGCAAGTTCGACTTTTGGATGGGTATAACTCTTCTTGTTGGCTTCGTTGCTTATATGATAATCAACGTTATCAATATGAAGAAGAATCCTCAAGAAGACGTACACGAGGGCACAGAAGAGCTTGAAGCGGAGGTGTCCGATTCTAAGTTCGGACTTCTCAAGGATATCGGCGTGATCATTGGTTCAGCACTTGTTATTGCGGTTGGTGCATACCTTCTCGTAGAGAGCGCAACAAAGATCGCTCACGACCTCAACGTTCCCGAGACCATCATTTCTCTTACTATCGTTGCTCTTGGCACAAGTCTTCCCGAGCTTGTAACGGCTATCACGGCTCTTATGAAGGGTCACGGCGCGCTTTCTCTCGGCAATATCATAGGTGCTAACATCTTTAACCTCGTTCTTGTTTCAGGTGCGGCGATCGCAATCAATCCCTTCAAGGTTCCCGCTGAGGCAACCTTCCTTGGTATGAACGCATCTCTTGTCTTCGACATTCCTCTTGTATTCGGAGTAATGGCAATTATGACCTTGCCTCCTCTTTTCAAGGGTAAGCTTTATAGATGGCAGGGAATAGCACTTCTTGGACTCTACGCTGCATATTGCGTGCTTCAGTTCGTAGTCCTTCCCAACTTTGCATAAGTACATAAAAGCGCTCGATATCGAGCGCTTTTTCTATTGACAAAATATGACTGAGGGTATATAATATAAAACAGATTATTATGCCATCAGTAAAGGAGATAGTATGAAAAGGATAATAGCTATTGCTTTGATTTTAGTTACTTGTCTTGGGCTTTTTTCGTGCTTTGAGCCGGTAGACCCCTCGACAACCTCTAAGCAAAACAACAATAATACAATAATAGGAAACGGTACGGGTTCGACCTCAAGCACCACGGCTAACACGCATCAGGGCACGGGTACAACGGGCTCAACTGCGTCAAGCACTACAACTGCGCAGGGCGGCAATAGCACCGGCTCCACAACGACTGTTACGCAGGGTACAACGACTACCGTAAATGCTCCCGACACTCCAAACCTTGATGGCTTTGATCCCGATGAGCTTACGGTATATGAAGAATTCTTCAACCCTGAGAACCATATTTCATTCCATCTCGACATTAGCTCTACCGAGCTTAAAAAAATACAAAAGGACTACGAAAAGTATTCCTCGATGGGCTCAAAATCCCCCATCTACCGAATGGCTGATCTCTACATCACAATTACCAAGCCAAGCGGCGATACGCTTGATTTCACCATTGAGCAGGTCGGCGTTAGAATGAAGGGCAACACTTCGAGAACGTCGTTCTACGATAGCAACGGAATGTATAACCTCATTCACTTCAAGCTTAGCTTTCAAGAGACATTTGACGACGAAACATACTACGGAAGCGACGCTTTGACTTGGAATGATACCGACGCAAGAAAGGCAAGAAAGAACAGAACCTTTGCCACTCTTGAAAAGATCGACATTCGTTGGAACAAAAACTGCGACCCCACACATATCAGAGAGCAGTATGCATACGAGCTCTACCGTGAATTCGGAGTTATTGCTCCTCGCACGAATTTGGCATCCGTTGACATTGGAAACGACCATGCGGGCGTTTGGATGTTCTATGAGCCGATAGATAAAATATTCCTTGAAAAGAATCTCTCACCCGAGGCGCTTGGTGGGGATCTCTATAAGCTGGGTTGGACGAGCGAGGGTGCGACCTTCACATCCTTTAGCTCATACGGTGTTGAGGATGAGGATGCAGCTAAGTTCTATGTTTACGACCTCAAGACAAACAAGAAGACGAGCGATCATTCAAGTCTTAAAAATCTTATCAATACGATCAATTCAAGCAGCTTGACAAAGGATAGATTTGCAAGCGTTGTTGATATTGATAATTTCCTTGCGTTTGCGGCGGTTTCCTATATTATCGGTAACCCCGACGACCTTAGAAATAACTATAACAACTGCTACATCTACTTCCGTGCGGATAACGGAAAGATGATGATAATCCCCTACGATATGGATAGAGGTCTTGGTGTTAACAAGGACTGGAATCCCTCGGGCGACCATATGACGACGGATAGTCCCTTTAGCGACAAGGCGGTCGGCAACGGTAATAGCAAGCAAAGAAATCCTCTTTTCACAAAGGGTATTTTGAATGCAAGCTTCTTCAAGAACGAATACGTTGAGGTGCTCAGACTTGTTGGCGAGAGCGATATGCTCAAGATATCCACGTTTGAAGCGTGCTATGAAACTGCAAAGAATCTCTACTCGGGTGACGTTAAGTCCAAGCAGTATAATAATGCGGGAACGGGCGTTTCGTTTGACATTAATAAGTCGGATGGCTCAAATATGTCGTTTAGCAACTACATAACGAAAAAGACCGCAACCCTTGCAAAGTATATCGACGGATACACCCCCGACGTTGGCGAATCATCGGGCTCGGGCTCAGGATCGGGCTCATCGAGCACACAAACCGAATGGGAATTGTACCTTCGCGGAAACTTCAACAATAATAACTGGAGCAACCAGTCGCAATATAAGTTTGTAAATCTTGGCAACGGACTCTACTCAGTTGACGTTAGCTGCACAAGTGAGCTCTTCAAGTTCAAGGTGTATAACAACAAGCAAAGCGGCGACGTGGCGTGGTACAATACGGTTGATGAATCCAAGACCACAGTATGGTTCGAGTACCAAGGCGGTAACCGTAACGTACAGGTCAAGGCGGGAAGCTACACGGTTTATTTCGACACAAATACACAAATGCTTTACGTTGTAAGTAAATAAAATAAAGGCGGTCACCGACCGCCTTTTTTTATTTTCTTTTAACAATTTCCTCTGTGCTTTTTACGATGCAATCGGCGGGATAAACGCCGCGAAGGGAGGTGAGTGCATAAATGCTCGTGTTCTTGCCTATCACCGTTCCGGGATTGATAACGGAATTGCAGCCCACGTCGGCTCCGTCAGCGAGAATACCGCCTATCTTGCGAAGCCCTGTTTCATACTCCATATCGCCGTGGATAACAACGTTTTTGCCGTCGCTCTTGAGGTTGGAGCAAATAGTACCCGCACCCGTGTGCGCACCGTTGCCGAGAATGGAATCTCCAACGTAATTATAGTGAGGAATTTGCACCCTGTTTAAAAGGATGCAATTTTTTAACTCGCTCGAATTGCCGATAACGCAATTCTCACCCGTAATAACTCCGCCTCGGATAAATGCGCCCGGACGAATCTCCGTGCCCGATCCGATCACGGTTGGGCCCTCAATGGTCGCTGTGGGATAGATTTTCACGTTTTCACCCACAAGCACACCGTCACAGTAGAGGGTGTAGCCCTCCATTCCGCTTTCAACGAGCTCGCGTGCAAGCTCCTTGATCTTCGGGAGCATCTCCCAAGGATACTCGCACGAGTCGAAAAGGGAAGTGAGATAAGGTGTTCGGCAATCGAAAAGCTCCTTGGTTTTAACTGCTTTATTCAATGCCGTATCCTCCTGCAAGAATGGTATTTACTATCATATCGGCATAGCGGTGGCAAAGCTCCTCGGTTTCGGCCTCGATCATTACTCTAACGAGTGGCTCGGTGCCGCTTTGACGGAGAAGGACTCTTCCTTTTCCGTTCAAAAGAGCTTCAACGTCCTTTATGCTTGCGAGAACGTCCTTGTCGTTGACCGCATCATCCTTGTTTGTAACGCGAACATTTTTGAGATATTGGGGATAGAGAACAACGTCCTCAACGAGTGTGGAGAGTGAGGACTTGCTATCGCAAATTTCCTCGGCTATCATGATGGCTGTGAGAAGACCGTCACCCGTTGTGGCATATTTCTTCATAATGATGTGACCCGATTGCTCACCACCGATGGAATAGCCCTTTTCCTGCATGCATTCGTAAACAAAGCGGTCGCCCACCTTTGTTTGAACGCATCCGATACCGAGTTTGGAAAGACTCTCAACGAATCCGCTATTGGACATAACGGTTGAAACAACAGTGTTGTCGTTGAGCATTCCGCGCGCCTTAAGGCGTTTGGCGAGAAGATACATGATCTTGTCACCGTCAACGATATTTCCGTTTTCGTCAACGGCAAGACAGCGGTCGCAGTCACCGTCAAAGGCAAAGCCGATGTCAAGATGCTTTTCGCGCACGAGTCTTGCGAGATTTTCAATGTGAGTTGAGCCGCAGTTGCTATTTATGTTAAGACCGTCGGGTTCGTCACCGATAACGTAGAGCTGAGCACCGAGAGCACCGAAAACGGCTCTTGCTATCGACCAAGACGCGCCGTTTGCACAGTCAAGACCGATGCGAAGCTTTTTATAAGAATTGGATGCAAGTGAAATTAGATATCCGATATACCTGTTTCTGCCGCTGATGTGGTCGTGGATGGAGCCGATACCGTCACCGCAGGGGAGGGGAAGATCCTCGCCGTCAACACCGAGTGCATCGAGATTTCCGTCGAGATACGCCTCGATAAGTGCGGTCGTTTCGTCGTCGAGCTTTTCGCCGTAGCGGTTGATGACCTTGATGCCGTTGTCATTGAAGGAATTGTGAGAGGCGGTGATCATGATGCCGCAATCGAATCCGTCAAGACGGGTAATATAGGAAACGCTGGGAGTGGTAGTTACGTGAAGCATATATGCATCGGCGCCCGAAGCGGCAATACCTGATGCGATCGCATATTCGAGCATATAGCTTGAGCGGCGTGTGTCCTTGCCGATAACGATCTTGGGGCGGCGAGCGGATCTTTCAAAGGAATCTTTTTGAAGGGAATAGTACCAACCGAGGAATCTACCCACCTTGTATGCGTGCATGGAGGTGAGCCCGATATTTGCCTCTCCTCTAAAGCCGTCGGTACCGAAATATTTATTTGCGAGGGGAGCTGTAAGAGTGCCGCGAAGCTCGATCTTGTCGCGAAGAAGATCGTCGCAGGAAACCGAAAAGATCTCCGAGATTTGCAAAATTTTATCTATTTGAGGGATGGTGTGATCCATCTCCCATTTTGATACGGACTGGCGTGAAACGCCAAGAAGCTCGGCGAGCTTTTCTTGGGAAATACCCATTCTGTTTCTAAGCTGAATTATCTTTTGTCCTATCGTCATAATAATCACTCCTTGACGTGAATTTTTAATCAAATTAATTATACTACAACAAAAAGAAAAATACAAC
>JAZRCO010000059.1:0-8856 GCA_045659855.1 Eubacteriales bacterium
GACCTAAACGCAAACTAACTTCCCAACGAAATGGAGAACAAAATGGAAAAATTTTTAAGAACTGAAATGCTACTCGGAAGAGGGGCATTAGAAAAGCTTGCCAAAGCTCGCGTTGCCGTATTCGGCATTGGCGGAGTGGGCGGATACGCCCTCGAGGCGCTCGTGCGCTCGGGCATTGGCGAAATAGATATAATAGATAGCGACGATGTTGCCGTATCCAATATCAACCGTCAAATTCTTGCGACCGCGAACACAGTTGGTCAAAAGAAGGTGGACGTTGCCGAGGCACGCGCAAGGGAGATAAATCCCGATGTCAAGATAAACAAATATCCCATTTTTTATCTTCCCGACACGGCGCACCTCTTTGATTTCAAAAATTACGACTACGTCATTGATGCAATAGATACCGTTTCGGGCAAAATGGAGCTCATCCGTCGTGCAAACGAATGCGGCACTCCAATAATTTGCTCAATGGGAACGGGCAATAAGCTTGATCCGAGCGCCTTCGAGGTCTCCGACATACACAAAACGAGCGTTTGTCCGCTCGCCAAGGTCATTCGACAAAACTGTAAAAAGGAAGGCATCAAGCACCTCAAGGTGGTCTATTCCAAGGAGATCCCACTCACTCCCCACGCGCTCGAAAATGCCGAGCACAAGGGAACTGCGGGCAGAATCAGCCCCGCATCCTGCTCCTTCGTTCCTCCCGTTGCGGGTTTCATCCTCGCGGGCGAAGTGATCAAAGACATCATCAGTAAATAATCTTTCACGCGAAAGGAAATCACTATGACTAAAAAGCATTCCACAATAATCCTCGCCATAGTTCTTGCGATATGCCTCGCAATACTTGGCTTCTTGGTCTATAAAATATTGAACAGGGATGAGTGTAGGCACTTCGATTGCTATAAAACGACCTACGAGCCAACGTGCGACGAAAAGGGATATACCCTATATGTGTGCAAATCGTGCTTCTACTCGTTCGACGCGGACTTTCTCGCTCCTCTCGGGCACACGTTCACGGACGAGGTTGTAGCTCCCACCTGCGATACCGAGGGATATACCTCGCATCATTGCTCGGTTTGTAATATAACGGACAAGGATAATTACAAACGCCCGACGGGACATAGCTACACAACTGAAGTGACCTCTCCCACCTGCGATAAGATCGGCTACACGGAGTATTTTTGCAAAAACTGTGACTTTGCGCTCGTATCCGACTACAAAAACCCCACGGGCCATACATATACAAAGACCTATATCCGTCCCAATATCGAAAAAACGGGCTATACCGAATATACCTGCACGACCTGCCAAACAAAGCATATAGGCGACTACGTCTTCTACTCCGACATCTTCAGTGGTGCGGCGGGCGAAGGCAAGGGCGGACTTGCTTGGGGCGTTGACCTCTCAAAATGGTCATATAGCGTCAATTTCGATAAGCTCAAAAGGGCGGGCGTGGATTTCGTAATCCTTAGAGTCGGCTCCCACACCAATCTCGACCCAACCTTTGAGGAGTTCTATAGAGAAGCAAAGCGCGTCGGTCTTGACGTCGGCGTATATTTCTTCACCTACTCAAATGACAAGGCAGGCGCGATCCGAGATGCCAAGAACGTTTCCAAGTGGCTCGAGGGCAAGACTCTCGAATATCCTGTATTCTACGATATCGAGGACGATCCCTCCGAGGATCATTACCCCAGCACCTTCTCGCAAGAGCAAATAATGGAGCTTGCGCACACCTTTATGACGGAAATGGTAAACTACGGATATTATCCCGGACTCTATACCAACAATAAATTCCTCTACAACATC
Organism: Eubacteriales bacterium; assembly: GCA_045659855.1. Lineage (GTDB taxonomy): Bacteria > Bacillota > Clostridia > Oscillospirales > CAG-272 > RGIG4608. Next base: position 1,807 of record JAZRCO010000059.1, read on the forward strand.
TTCAACGAGGAAAAGACCTTAAAGCTCTATGACGTTTGGTACGCGCGCTATGCTGCCGACGGCACCGAGATCGATAAATTTCTTTCAAATAATCTTGATAGCTATAGCTCAATTTATTCCATGTGGCAGTATCAGGGCGACGTTGATAAATTCCTCAGCGGAGCAGTTACGGGCAAATGCGACCTCAACTACGCATTCAAAAACTACCCCGCCATAATGAAGAAATTCGGCTTTAACGGATATCAGTAAACAAAAAAAAGAAACGAGCCAAAAGCTCGTTTCTTTTTTATTTATGAAAGAATCGCTCTATCGCTTGCAAATTCCTTGCCCGATGCCTTTGTGAAGAGTCCGAGAAGGTCCTCAACCGTGAGGTTCTTCTTCTCCTCACCGCTAACGTCAACTATGATTCTTCCCTCGTGCATCATAATAAGGCGATTGCCGTGTGTGATGGCGTCACGCATATTATGTGTGATCATGAGTGTTGTCAAACGATTCTTATTTACGATGTCCTCGGTGATTTCAAGCACCTTTTCGGCAGTCTTGGGGTCAAGAGCCGCAGTGTGCTCGTCAAGCAAGAGGAGCTTTGGCTCGCTCATCGCCGCCATAAGAAGCGTTACCGCCTGACGCTGACCGCCCGAAAGGAGTCCCACCTTGCTAGTCATTCTATCCTCAAGACCGAGTCCCAAGGTCGAAAGAAGCTCGCGGTATTCTTCCCTTTCCTTCTTGGAGATTCCCCAAGAAAGTCCGCGCGCTTTGCCGCGGCGCTTAGCAAGAGCGAGATTCTCTTGGATCTCCATATCCGCGGCGGTACCCATCATAGGATCTTGGAAAACTCTACCGAGATATTTTGCTCTCTTGTGCTCGGGATCGTTGGTTATATTTTGTCCGTCGATAACGATCGATCCCGAATCTATGTGCCAAGTTCCGCAAATCGCGTTAAGAAGCGTGGATTTTCCCGCACCATTACCGCCGATTACCGTTACGAAATCGCCGTCGTTAAGTGTGAGATCGATGCCCTTAAGGGCTCTTTTTTCATTTATCGTACCCGCATTAAAGGTTTTGGAAATATTCTTAAGCTCAAGCATTTTCCTTTACCTCCTTTGCGCTCTTTTTTGTGTGGATTTTGGAAAACAATTTGTTTTTGAGGTTCGGCACGCCAAGGAAGAGTGCAACGACAACCGCCGAGAGCATCTTGAGAAGGTCGGTATCGAAGCCGAGGAATACGATAATTTGATATACCGCATAGTAGATGACTCCGCCGCACAAAACTCCGCAAAGTCTAACTGCAAAGTTGCGCGCGATCTTCGAGAAGAACACCTCGCCTATAACTATTGCCGCAAGGCCGATAACGATGGCTCCGCGTCCCATATTGATGTCGTAATAACCTTGGTACTGAGCCAAGAGCGAGCCCGCAAGCGCTACAAATGCGTTGGAGATCATAAGACCAAGCACCTTGTTGAGCTCGGTATTGATTCCCTGCGCGCGGCTCATGTGGAGATTACAGCCCGTTGCACGGATGGAGCATCCAAGCTCCGTTCCAAAGAACCAATAGAGCAATGCGATGATAGCCACCGCAATAACGAGGAGCACCAAAATTGCGCCCTTGCTATCCATTTGCTTAATGATAACGGGATAATTTCTCGATGCTAGCGACTTGTTTGCGGAGCCGTCCATTATCTTGAGATTGATGCTCCAAAGCGCAAGCTGTGTGAGAATACCCGAAAGGATTGCAGGGATATCGAGCACCGTGTGCAAAAATCCTGTTATAAGTCCGCAAAGCGCACCTGCGATCATAGCCGCAAGCATAGCTATCCAAGGGCTTGTACCGTTGACCATGAGCAAGGTACATACCGCCGCGCCCGTTACTATGGAGCCGTCCACGGTGAGGTCGGAAATATCAAGTATTTTATTTGTGATATAAAGGCCTATAGCCATTATTCCCCATATCAAACCGAGGGATATCGCACCCGGGAGGGCGTTGAACAACTGTTGCATATTATTTTCCTTTAATTAATTATATATTGTGTTTTAATTAGTTCATTTCTTCGTAGCCGGAAGGAACTGTGATGCCGAGAAGGTCGCACATATTCTTGTTGAACTTCTTTGCTGCGGGAGCGTATTCAATAGCCATTGTGGAAACGTTTGCCTCACCCTTGAGGATCTTGATAGCCATCATACCTGTCTGAACACCAAGGTCGTAGTAGCTGATGGAAAGAGATGCAACGCCGCAAATCTTACCAAGGTTTTCTTCACCTGCGAAAACGGGCTTCTTAAACTCGCGAACGATGTTGCCGATAGTTTCAGCACAAGAAGCTGCTGTGTTGTCAGTGGGAATGTAAAGCGCGTCGGAGGATTCGCAAGCAAGTGTTACGACGGGAGAGATATCGTTGGAGTCAGCAAAGGGGAACACCTTAACGGTTACGTTCTTTGCTGCGAGGAACTTCTTAACCTCCTGTACCTGGTACAAGGAGTTGGGCTCAGCGGAGCAGTAAACGATACCAACGGTCTTAACGTCGGGGCAAACCTCAAGGATCATGTTTGCCTGACCTTCAAGAGAAGCAAGGTCACTTGTTCCGGATACGTTGCCGCCAACAACACCGTTATTAAGTGTTACACCGAGAGCAACGCCGTATTCAGTAATGGAAGTGCCGAGGATCGGAATAGTTTCGGTTGCGTTGTATGCCGCCTGAAGCGCAGGAGTTGCATTAGCCATGATGAGGTCAACGTTCTTAGTTACGAAATCGCTAACGATGGTGTTGCAAACGTTTGCATCGCCGGAAGCGTTTTGCTCAAGGATCTCAACCTTGTCGCCGAATTCCGCCTTAAGAGTTTCTATAAAGCCCTTTGTCGCCAGGTCAAGCGCAGGGTGCTGAACGAGCTGGCAAACGCCAACTGTGAATTTTTCATCGGATGTGCCGCCATTATTGCAGCTAAACATGAAGAGTGTTGAAAGAGCGATCATCGCGATCGCAAGAACGAGTGCTACTGTTTTTTTCATAATAGTTTCCTTTCTACCGTCTTAAACGGCTCCAAAATATTTTGTTGAGAGCAACAAAAAAAGCCCCTCATCCAAACGGATGCAGGGACGGAAAAGACCGTGTTACCACTCTGCTTTAGCCAAACCTCGCGATTTGACCCTTACCGACTTCAATCAAAGTCTACGCCCGTAACGGGGGCCGCCGTTGCGCCTACTTTCCTGCCAACCAGGGTTCAACGCACAACTTGCAAAAGGTACGCCACAACACTACTCACCGTTGGTTCACACCACCCACCAACTCTCTGAAGGCACTTCATATTGCGCTCGTTTTGCTCAAACGTCTTTTTCTATTGAGGTTATTATATCATCATTTATTTTCCTTGTCAATAGGTTTTTTTGAAAAAATCAAAAAAATTATTATTGTTAATATTTTATTTTATACAAGCGTAGATCAACAAATTCATCCATCGTTTGACGTCAATTTGATGAATATTTCCAAAAATTATGCACAATTTTGTCAAAAACTGTTTACAAATCAACTTTTTTGTGATATCATAAATTTAATTTTAAAGGAGGATTTCTCTATGTTTTACGAATTTTTAAGCAATTTGCTCTCGGACAAAAAAGGTGATGTTATCTTTAGCTGCTTTAGTGTATGGCACTTTATTTATATGCTTTTGATCTTAGGCGGAACTGTGCTCACCATCCTCCTGCTCAAAAATAAATCACAAGAAACGAAGACCAAAGCGGTCAATATTGCCGTTTCCATCGCGTTTGGACTCTATATGGCGGATTTCTTTCTTATGCCATTTGCTTACGGCGAGATCGATATAGATAAGCTCCCCTTCCACGCATGTACCTCAATGTGCATTATGAGCTTTGCGTCAAGACATTTTAAGTCACTCTCAAAATATAAGCTCCAATTTGCGCTTATCGGGTTGATCTCAAATATCATTTACGTCGTTTATCCCGCTGGAATTATGTGGTTTGAGATACACCCACTCTCCTATAGAGCCGTGCAAACCATTCTCTTCCACGGATTTATGACCGCATACGGATTGTTCACCCTCGCACTCGACGACGTGAAGCTCGAATGGAAGAAATGCTACCGCGAGCTCATCGTTTTGGTCTTCCTTGCGGCTTGGGCGCTCATCGGAAATACACTCTACACGGGTAGCGTGGGCAACTATTCCCACGATTTCAACTGGTTCTTTGTAAAGAGAGATCCCTTTGGAATGCTTGCCGAGAGCATTTCAAAATACGTAATGCCCTTTGTGACCGTTATCGCATTCTTCGGTTTGAACCTAATCATCTACGCATCCTATTTCGGCATAAAGAGATTAACTCAAAAGCACAAATAAAACAAAAAGAGTCTTTTTTAAAGACTCTTTTTTGCTATTTCTATTAATTTTTCCTTTTCGTTTAGCGCAGGATCATCAATAACGCGATCCAAAAGATACTTTAAAAGGATGCCCACCTGCCTGTGATCTCCCTCGCAAAGTGGCAAAAGATCGCTCCCTTTGATTTCAAGTGAGGATATGCTAAGCGCCCTCTTTTTGAGGCGCTCCGCCTCAAGCACGGCAAATAGCTCCTCCTTTTGCGTATTGTAAAAGCGAAGAAGCGCAACACTCGGCTCAAAAATGTCGCCAAAATAATGCAAAAATCTTCTCGCCGTCACGTCAAACTCTCGCCCGTCAGTCATAAACGACTTAACGCCGACGAGTCGGCACACGAGCTTTTTCTCCGCATTCGATAAACGAAGACCCTCCAAAAAGGAGTTTATCTGCTCCTTTGTGCATTCCGAAAGCAAAACGGCAAGGCGAGTGAGAGCATCATCGCATTCAAGCGCCGATAAGCTCGCAAGCACGCTCGATCTTGGAGCATCGATTTCAAACAAAGCACTCCAAACTCCGCATTCTATCATTTTTTCAAGAGAATAGATAGCTCCCTTCGATGCAAGGAGCTTTTTATATTCCACTCCGATTCTCTCGCGCGCAATATTTCGTAGAAGATGTGCACAGGAGCGTGCTCCCTCGAGAGTAGAGCTCTCAATTTCAAAGCCGAGCTGGGCGGAGAAACGGAATGCGCGCAAGATTCGAAGCGCATCCTCGGTAAATCTCTTCTTGGGCTCACCAACGGCACGGATAATGCGACCTTCAAGATCGCGCATGCCGCCAAATGCATCGATAATTCCCTCTTTTTCATTGAATGCCATCGCATTCACGGTAAAATCCCTTCTTGAAAGATCGTCGAGAATATCACTTGAGAATTCAACACTTTCCGGATGCCTGCTATCCCTATACTCACCGTCGATGCGAAAGGTCGTTATCTCAACAGGCACGTTTTCTTCTCCGTTCGGCATAAGAACGGTCACCGTTCCGTGCTTGATTCCCGTTGGAATAGTTCGTCGATCAGCAAAAACCTCAAGCATCTCGTCGGGAGTTGCACTTGTGGTCACGTCCCAGTCACTCGGCTCGATACCGAGCAGGGTGTCCCTCACCGCACCTCCGACTGCGTACGCAGAATATCCGAACGCATCGAGCTTGTCTATGCAATTTTTAATGTATTCGGGCAATTTCATAACGTACTCCTAAAGCTTATCAAAAATCAAAATAGGTCGCAGGGGGCACCTTTAGAACGCCCCCTACTGATCTTTATATTCGTATTATTCCGCCGCGGCAAGATATGCCTTTTGTTCGTCGGAAAGATAGTCGATATTGATTCCGTTTGCACGAAGCTTGATTTGAGCAACCTCACGGTCGATCTCCGCAGGAACTGCATAAACCTTGTTTTCAAGCTTTCCGCGGTTCTTTGCAAGATATTCAAGTCCCTTCGCCTGAATTGCAAACGACATATCCATGATTTCGGCAGGATGTCCGTTTCCTGCGGCAAGGTTAACAAGTCGTCCCTCGGCGAGAAGATTGAGAACACGTCCGTCCGCCATTCTATAGCCACGGATATTGGGCTTTCTATCCCACTCTTCAACTGCCATATCGGAAAGCGCAACCTTGTCGATCTCAACGTCGAAATGTCCGCTGTTGGAAAGGAGCGCGCCGTCCTTCATCACCTCAAGATGCTCGCGACGGATAACGTCCTTGCATCCCGTAAGTGTAACGAAAAGATCACCGATCTTCGCTGCCTCGTCCATGGGCATAACTGAGAAGCCGTCCATGGTTGCCTCAAGCGCCTTAATGGGATCGATTTCAGTAACAACAACGATTGCGCCCATACCCTTTGCACGCATCGCCATTCCCTTTCCGCACCATCCGTAGCCCGCAATAACAACTGTCTTGCCCGCAATGATGAGGTTTGTGGAATTCATAATACCGTCAAGCGTGGACTGTCCCGTGCCGTAACGGTTGTCGAAAAGATGCTTGCAATCGGCATCGTTAACGTCAATCATGGGATAATCGAGAAGTCCCGCACGCTCACGCGCGAAAAGACGGTGGATACCCGTTGTGGTCTCCTCGCATCCGCCAATAAGATTCTTCGCAAGATGACGGCACTCACCGTGAATGAGGTGCGTCAAATCTCCGCCGTCGTCGATCATAAGATCGGGGCAAAGAGAAAGTGTTGCGATAAGATGCTGCTTGTACTGCTCGTCACTAACTCCGCGCCAAGCATTTACCTCAAAGCCATCCTCAACAAGAGCCGCCGCAACGTCGTCTTGAGTGGAGAGAGGATTGCATCCCGTAACGTAAACCTCGGCTCCTCCCGCCTTCAAAACCTTTGCAAGGTAAGCAGTCTTCGCCTCAAGGTGAATAGACATTGAAATTTTAAGTCCCTTGAAGGGCTGATTCTTTATAAATTCTTCTTTAATTTCATTCAAAATGGGCATATATGACGCCACCCAGTTGATTTTATCGTGTCCTGACGGCGCAAGCTTGATATCCTTAATATCGCTCATAGTAACCTCCGATTAAACTAATATAATAACAATTAATTTTATCATAAATTGCAAAATTTTTCAATATAAAATATAAAAAACATTAAATAAAAGGGAAACGCAATGCGTTTCCCTTAAAAATTTAGTCGTTTTTGTGAATTATTGCATCAAGTCAAGGAAGAATGCA
>JAZRCO010000060.1:0-6976 GCA_045659855.1 Eubacteriales bacterium
GGATAAAAGGTGCGGCAGCGGTCAATAATAAACCATCTTTTTTAAGGTGGTGTGTACTGTGAAAAAATATATTCGTGTATTACTTTTCATTTTTGCCGTTTTTGCGGTGGCGGGGATAATCACGGCATATTCCTACGTCAAGAGGGTAAGTGACGTTGAGCTTGATTTGTCCCTTTTCCGTCTTGACCGTGCAAGCTCATATACGAGGATATTCGTAATGAAGGAGGGTGAATGGACGGAGTGGGAGCAGGAGCGCATACTTGGTGAAAAAAGCTTTGAGAGGGTTGCGATCTCCGAGATTCCAAGCAATTTAAAAAATGCCTTCATAGCCATCGAGGATAAGCGTTTTTACAAGCACAAGGGCATTGACTTGTATAGAACGGTCGCCGCGGCAGCTAACTATTTTTTACATTTTGGGGGAAGGTTTGGCGCATCCACTATCACTCAGCAGCTCATTAAAAATATCACGGGTGAGGACGAGGTGAGCCCAAAGCGGAAGCTACGCGAGATATCCCTGTCGCTAAAGCTTGAGAAGGAGCTTAGCAAGGACGAGATCTTGGAGCTATATCTCAATGTGATAAATCTTGCCGACGGATGCTACGGAGTAGGCAGTGCCGCCAAGCGTTATTTCTCCAAGCACGTTAGCGAGCTATCGCTGATCGAATGCGCCGCCATTGCCGCGATAACGAATAATCCGTCATATTACGATCCCATAAGACATCCCGAAAACAATGCGGAGCGCAGGGATATCATCCTCTCGCAAATGCTAGAGCAGGGAATGATATCCCAAGCCGAATTTGATGAAAGCTATGGAGCGGAGCTTCATCTTTATCTGGACGACTCCGTGGTCAAGGAGCGAGTGCATTCGTGGTATATTGATATGGTGATCGAGGACGTTATTACTGACCTTCAGCTAAAACGGGGAATGACTCGTGCGGCGGCATCCGCCTATGTGTTCGGCGGCGGACTTGACATTTATGTGCAAGTAGATCTCGAAATACAAAATATTATGGAGGAGTATTATCAAAACACGGCGAATTTTCCCTCGGGTGACGGAGCGCAAAGTGCAATGATAATTATCGATTCTCTAAGTGGGGACGTTCTTGGCGTTGTAGGCGCCGTTGGTGAAAAGACGGGCAATAGATTACAAAGCTATGCAACCGACACTCTCCGTCCGCCCGGCTCAACGATAAAGCCGCTTTCGGTATATGCGCCCGCACTCGAAAGGGGGATAATAAGCTATGCAAGCGTATATGACGATATCCCCTACACCTATACCGAGGGAAAAAATGGCTCTCTCACGCCTTGGCCCAAAAACGCAAACGGAGTTTATCACGGACTTTCGACCATGAGCTATGCGATGGCGAATTCCACCAATACCGTACCGCTAAAGATACTTGACGAGCTCGGCTTGTCGCATTCCTTTTATTTTTTGAGGGACTATCTTCATCTCGATGCGCTCGTTGAGAGCAAGCGGGATAGCGGTGGCGCCTTGATAACTGATATGGATTATGCCGCGCTTGCCCTTGGTCAGCTCAATTACGGAGTGAGTGTTCGTGATATAACCGCCGCATATTCGATATTTGCCGACAACGGACTTTATCACGCACCGCGATCCTACAGCGAAGTCAAAAATTCACTCGGCGAAACGGTCTTGAAGAGGGAATCAACCTCGGAGAGGGTGATAAGCGACGGCAATGCGGAAATTATGCGTAAGCTATTAGAGGACGTTGTTTTTGGAGGAACTGCCAACGCTCTCACCGTAAAAAAGCAGGTAGCACTCGCTGCCAAAACAGGCACCACACAGGATAACAAGGATAGATGGTGCATCGGCTTTACTCCATCCCTTATTTGCGGCGTGTGGTATGGCTACGAGTATCCAAAGGAGATACCGAGAGCCGAGAAGGACCACTTTTTGAACGCCATGGATACCGTTCTCAAAAGGATATACGGCAGTGGTGCGCGCTCCTCTTATGCCGATAGGAAATTTGAATCGAGCGCAAATCTCGTGTGCGTGAATTACTGTATGGATTCGGGACTTTTGCCGAGCATTGGATGCATCAAGGATGCAAGGGGATCCCGTGTGAAGCAGGGATATTTTGTTGAGGGGAGCGAGCCCACCGAGGCGTGCAAAACCCACGTGCTCGTCGAGTACGATGCCGTGTGCGGCGGTGTTGCCACGGTCTTTACTCCAAGGGGACACGTTGCCATAGTGGGAATGATAAGCGTGGATAGGGAGCTACCGCTTAAGATCCTCATAAGCGATGCACAATACGTCTATCACAAGCTACCCGATAACCTCCTACCCTCATTTCTTGAAAAAGAGGCGTTTTTTGCTCCGCTTGAGGAGGAAAGAAAGAAATATTTCGGACTTAGTGCAGGCAAAAAGCAGTTCAATCGGCTATCCACTGCACATATGTCGTATTCCGATCTTGTTTTTGAGAGAGAACTGCTCAAAAATCAGAATTAAAATCAAAAAAGCTTCATAAACTTGAATAATCAAATTTATGGAGCTTTTATAATGCAAAGATCGAGAAATACTGCTGAAGAAATAAGATTTGAATGCTATAGGACCGATAAAAGACTGATATTGTTCTTACCCTTGCTCTTGCTTTTTATCGGCATTTTTACACGATGGGTGAGCGGTAGCCCTCTGGCTACGCTACACTATTTGGAGGTGCGGGATAGGGTGCCGCCCTCGTGGATCATGGTGATACTTTTTAGCATTTTCTACATTGTCGCAGGACTCTCGCTCGGTGTGGCGCTCGGAAGCCGCTTTTGTTCGTGTCGGGAGAAGAAATATCAGGGCGCTATGTGGTTTGTCATCTCACTTGCCCTCGGCTACGCTTGGTATCCACTCTTTTTTAGCGCACGACTGTTCTTGGTATCGATAATCGTGAGTACGCTATGTCTTTTTACAGGGATATGCGCCACCGTTTGCTTTGCCGAGGTGTCAAAGCTATCGTTTTTCCTCGCCATCATCTACGATTGCTTTTTGATATACCTGTTACTTTTAAATTTGCAAATCTTTTTTGAGATATAAAAGGGACGGAGCACCCTGCTCCGTCCTTGCTTTTTATTTTGTGTTAAGCTCTCTTTCAAGCCATACAAGACCGAGAGAGAATGCGTCGTAAAGACCGCTCTTGTCACCCTGCTTGATGATCTTGTTGGGATCGTTTGAGTCGATGACCTGAATGAGGATCTTGTCGGGAAGCTCCTCTCCGCTGATCTCGTCCTTCTTTGTTGACATTATCTCAAGAAGCAAAAAGCACTTTTCAGTCTTATCGCCATAGCAAATTGTGTTGCCCTCGCGCACGAGAGGTCTATCTTTATATTCCAAATATTTTCCTTCAACGAGTTCCATATCTATTTCTCCTAACTATTTCAAATTATATGTAAGTATATCACAAAAAAGCACTTAAGTCAATACCCATCACTTTTTTGCGTTAAGCTCCGCTTCACGAATCTTTTTTATGACCTTGCTTGGCGTTTTAGATCTAAAGATCGCCGAGCCCGCAACGATAACATTTGCACCTGCCTCTATTGCGAGGTGCGCGTTGTTTTCGTTGATGCCGCCGTCCACCTCGATATCAAGAGCGGACATACCGTTGGCATTAGCGTATTCTCTAATTTCACGCACCTTATCTATCGTTTCGGGTATGAGTGCCTGACCTCCAAAGCCCGGCTCAACCGTCATAACCAATACCATATCCACTATATTAAGATAGGGGAATACTGCCGATGCAGGTGTGTTGGGTGAAATGGCAATGCCTGCCTTTGTATAGTGATCCTTGATCTTAAGCAATGCGTCCTTGGGACGGGACGTGCTTTCAAGGTGGATGGTAATGCTATCCGCACCCGCTTTAACGAAGTTATCTATGTAGCGCTGAGGATTCTTTATCATCAAGTGCACGTCGAAAAAGAGCTTTGTCTTTTTTCTGATCGATTCGATAACGGGCGGTCCAAAACTAATATTGGGAACAAACGCTCCGTCCATAACGTCGAGGTGGAGATAGTTTGCTCCTGCGGAGCGAACTCTTTCAATTTCCTTTTCGAGATTTGAGAAATCAGCAGCGAGAAGTGACGGTGCTATATAGATCATAATAAATCTCCTTTCATTGCTTTGATTTTTGAAAATTTATGTCGAAATCAAAAAATCAACATAAAATATTAATAACAATAAAAATGGCACGTGGGATTTGCGATGGGGAAGTTAAGCTACGGACGTTTGTGCTTGTGTTCGCCCGTCCCCATGCTTTTTATTTTTTATATACGAGGCATACGGCGTGCGCCGCTATGCCTTTTTCTTCACCCGTAAAGCCGAGTCCCTCCTCGGTTGTTGCCTTAACGCTTACCGCGTTAAGCTCAAGCTCGAGTGCGCGCGCAATATTGAGTCGCATTTGAGGAACGTAGGGTGCAAGCTTTGGTGCCTGTGCAAGAACTGTGGCATCTATATTGCTAATCTCATATCCCTCATTTTTTATCATCTCGCCAACGAGGGAGAGAAGAACGAGTGAGTCCGCACCCTTAAATTGCTCGTCGCTATCGGGAAAATGCTTTCCTATGTCGCCAAGAGCGAGCGAGCCGAGGAGAGCGTCGCTTATTGCGTGTAAGAGGACGTCCGCATCGGAATGTCCTAAAAGTCCGAGATGATGGGGGATATTGACACCGCCTATTATCAGGTCGCGCTCTTCTACGAGCTTGTGGACGTCATATCCGTGACCAATACGAAAGCTCATGCTTGTCCCTCCCTTGATCTAATAATTGCGAGTGCGAGGGGAACGTCGTCGGGAGTGGTTATTTTGATATTGTTTCGTCCACACTCAACGAGCTTTATGTTGCACCCAAGGTTTTCAACGAGCGAGTTGTCGTCAGTCACACTGAGGTGATCCGCCTCCGCCTTTTTAAGAGCAAGCTCATATATCTCTCGCTTAAATGCTTGGGGAGTTTGAGCAAGCCAAATATGGTCGCGGTTTGCCGAGGAGCTGATATAAAGATTCTTTCCCTTTGAAACCTTGACCGAATCTATCGCTCTCGTTGCCGCAGTTGCCGCGCCCTCCCTGTAAGCCGCCTCGCACACCTTTGTGATTTGCTCGGGTGTGATGAGACAACGCGCGCCGTCGTGTATTGCAACGAAGCGAGTGTCGTTGCTTATAGCGGAAAATCCGTTTTTAACGGACTCCTGACGTGTCCTACCGCCGCTTACGAGGCGAACAAGCTTTTTAAATTTGTAGAGCTTTTGGAATTCTTGGTAGAGGTAGAATTCCTCCTCCTTGGCAACAACGATGATCTCCTCAATGTATTCGCATTCGTCAAACGCCTTTATCGTTCGAGCGACTACGGGAATGCCGTCGAGCATCATCATTTGCTTTGAGATTCCTTCGCCCATTCTTGTGGAGCTGCCCGAAGCCACGATGATTGCCGTGGTGGGCAATATTCTATCTCTTTTGCCCGCAATCGCGCGGACGGTATCGGTTATCTTGTGTAACAGCTTGCCCATTCGGTACTCCTTTCCAAACGGAAATCAAATGTCCTTTCCGTTTTCAATATCTTCGATGAGAGAAAGTCTTTTTACGTGTCTGTCGCCCTCGAATTCAGCATTAACAAACTGATCTACGAGATCGAGAGCAAGTCCTGCGCCGAGCACTCTTGCACCGAGGCAAAGGACGTTTGCATTGTTGTGAAGTCTTGTAAGACGCGCGGAGAATGTGTCGCTGCAGCAAGCGGCACGAATGCCTCTATGCTTGTTTGCCGCCATGCTCATGCCGATTCCCGTTCCGCAAACGAGAATACCGAGCTCCGCTTCGCCACCTTGAATCTTTTTGCAAAGACGGCTTGCGAAAATGGGATAGTCACAGCTGTCGCCCGAATTTGTTCCAACGTCAATGACCTCAAAGCCCGCACCCTCAAGGTGTGCCTTGATTGTATTTTTAAGCTCATAACCGCCGTGATCGGCGCCAAGTACGATTTTCTTCATAAATTTATTCCTGGCCTTTCTTTTCTGCTTCAAGTCGCTCAAGTCTTTCTCTCTCCGCTTGAGAAGCTCGGAGATATACGGGAGAAAGCTCGATATCTGTTGTCAAAAGCTCCGCGCTTGCCGCCTCGAGTGCACAAAGAGCAACGCTATATGCGCTTTGGTACTGATGGAGCAGGGGAGTATCCTCTGCCATTACCCTTGTGAACGCATTCTTGGCAATGTCGTAGCCATCGCCGCAAAGATATATTCTTTTACCGTTGTACTGCGCAATCTCCTCTTCAAGATCGAAAACGGAGATAAGTCGATCGTCGCAAAGACGGGTGAGCTTTCCGTTCTCACAAAGGAAGATCGCATTGTAAAGCTGATTTCTTCTTGCATTCATAACGGGACAAACGATGCCGTTGGCATAGGGAAGATTGTGAGCGAGCGCATCAAGACTCGACACGGGAGCACAGGGCTTGCTTTTGTCAAAGGCAAGTCCCTTTATAGTTGCCGCGCCTATTCTCACGCCCGTAAATGAGCCGGGTCCTGCCGAGCAGGCGAAAAGATCGATATCGTTAACGGTCAGCTTGAGCACCTTGAGGGATGCTTCTATCATGGGTAAAAGTGTTTCACTGTGCGTATTGCCGTTGTTGATTGTAAATTCCGCGAGTAGCTTTTCGTTGTCGGTTATTGCAACCGTTGATACTATCGCAGTTGAATCAAGAGCTAAAATTTTCATATTTTATTCCTTTGGTTATGTTCTCAAATTTTGATTTGTCGAGTAAGTTAGTTTGTGTTTAGACCGCTCAAGCCGCTTGGGCTCCACCTTTGAAAAGGTGGACGAAACAATCGAGCGAGTTTGCGGTGGGGATACGTAAATTTTCGACAATTCACAAGTGAATTATCGGTACGAACAAACAAATGCCCTTACGAATACAAGTATTCGACGGACATTTCTTCGTCCGTACTACGAAAACCAATCCTACGGATTGATTTTCTAAAATTTACTCACATATT
>JAZRCO010000061.1:0-4995 GCA_045659855.1 Eubacteriales bacterium
GCCTGTGCAAAGAAAAGACCGAGTCCTGCGATAACGATAAGGGGCATCCACTCGAATGAGAGGAAGAAGATTATGTAGGACACAGCAACGGCAATCATTGATCCTGTATAGAGCTGCTTTCTTGTGAACTTCTTTCTAAAGAGAGGGAACACGGAAAGGGCGGTGAGCTGTGCAACTGCAAGCACCGCTGCGAAGATCATGTACATATCCTCGTTCTTGAAAGCATATTTGAAGTAATACGTACCAAATCCCGTTGTGGTGCAGTATCCGATCATAAAGAGTGCCATTGACACCGCGGTAACGAGGAGCTGATCGTTCTTAAAGAGCGCACGGAAGAGATCCTTAACCGTGGTCTTTTCAGTATTAGCAAGCTGTGAGCGGTCCTCTTTAACTCCGAAAATAGTAATGGTTTGGAAGATCCACATGATGAAAGCAATTATAATTGCAAAAAGGAAATATGCGTCGCGCTGAGTCTTGTCGGGGAAGAATGAGGGAACGTTAAGATAGATAAGAACCATTGCAAACATACCAACGTTTGCGCAAATTCTTGCAAATGCGCCAACACCCTCTCTCACACTTTGATCCTTTGAAATCGCAGGCATAAGTGACCAATATGCGATATCGTTAAGTGAGAAGAAAATGCTGAAAAGAAGGTATGTTACTGCCAACAAAACGATGTGAGCAGCTTCGGTCATTTCGAAATTGTGGAACATAAGCACGGTTAGAACACCCGTACCTATCATACCGATGAGGATCCATGGCTTGAATTTACCCCATCTTGTTCTTGTGTTGTCAACGATAGCGCCAACAAACGGGTCGATAATTGCATCAAAGATACCGAAGAAAGTCAGCATGATACCGATTACTGCAAGTCCACCGTCCGAGAATTTAACAACGTCAGTGAGGTGTACGAGAAGATACATACTAACGAGCGAATAGAGAGCATCTCTGCCTACCGTTCCAAGTCCGAAACAGTATTTGTTCAGTTTTTGCTGTTTGGTCATAATTAAATCTCCTTTATTAAATACAAATTGCTTCCGTAATCGCCAAGCAATCTAATTTTGTCATTATATCCTGATCCCTCAAATTGCATCTCAAGATTTATACCGAAGTTGAGAGCATCACCGTAGCATTCGTAATTCTCGTGACCGTCAACCATTGAGAAATGCCTATCAACGGTTCTAAGAAGAAAGCCCTCGGTGTTTATTCTAACGGGAGTAATATGATTGATGAGCGGGCCAAATCCCTTTATTCTCAAATGCTGCTTAACGCATTCCACGGTGTATCTCTTTGTGGGATCGGCACTTGGAATTGAGATTCTATCGCGATATGGAGCGCCGCACGTCCTCTTTTGGAAGAGTCCTGCAATAATCTCCTTATCTCCCTTGATTTGCCAAGATAGCTGATTGGGATTATCAACGTGAACGAATTCAAATCTTCCGTACTGGAAGGTGCGACGGTGCTCCTTGTAGAATTCGATTTGCGCCTTAACCTGCTTTAACTCATCTGGAGTAAGCTCGGCAAAATCAAGCTCATATCCAAGCACGCCGAATGATGCAATGTTAAATCTCGATGAAAGAGGAGTTGCTCTAAGCGTTTGCGCGTGGGGACTCATAGAAACGTGAGCCGATACGCAGGAGGGTGGATAGAAATTATAGATGCCGCCTTGAATATCCAGTCGTTCAATTGGGTCGGTGTCATCGCTCGTCCAAATTTGAGGAGAGTAGCAAAGCATACCGAGGTCAAATCGGTTTCCGCCCGACGAACAGCTTTCAAAAAGAATGCTTGGATGTAATTGATGGAATATCTTATCGAGAATCTCGTAAAGACCTAAAGTATACTTGTGATAGAACTCGCCCTGATTAGAGAGGGAGGATGAGAACATATCCGAGATATGTCTATTGTAGTCCCATTTTACATATTCAATATTGGCGCTGCTCAAAATACTGTGAACGGAATTGATGATATACTCGCGAACTTCCTTTCTTGTGAGGTCGAGAACCATCTGGTTTCTTCCAAGAGAGGGAGTACGGGAGGGAACTGCAATCGCCCAATCGGGGTGTGCTCTATAAAGGTCAGAATCTTGATTTACGCACTCCGGTTCGAACCATAGGCCGAACTTCATCCCACGCCTATTAATTGCGTTAGAGAGCGATTTTAGGCCCCCTGGGAGCTTCTTGGTGTTAACGACCCAGTCGCCAAGTCCTGCGCGGTCGTTGTTTCGCGCTCCAAACCATCCGTCGTCAAGAACAAGCATCTCTACGCCGAGCTTCTTTGCCTTGTCGGCGAGGGCAACTATCTTTTGACGGTTAAAGTTAAACATCATTGCTTCCCAGTTGTTTATAACAATGGGGCGATCGGCTTTTTTGTGTTGACCTCTAACGATATTCTCATTAACAAAGTCGTGCATATTTTGTGCCATCTTGTTGATGCCTGCAGATGAATATGTCATTACTGCCTGCGGTGTTTCAAAGCTCTTCTTGGGATTAAGCACCCAATCAAAGCAATGGGGATTGATGCCGCTCATAACTCTTGTCGTGCCAAAGGGAGAGCCCTCGATAGCGGAGTAATGATTGCCCGAATAAATGAGGTTAAAGCCGTACACGTTACCGTGTGAATAATCGGCGGTTTTTCCAACGAGCATAAACGCGGGATTGTGTCTATTTGATGAAGCGCCTACGGTTGATGAGTTAACATAGATGCCCTCACCTACGGGAGTACGTTGTGCGTGAGCTTCTCTAATCCACGTTCCGTTGAGAGTAACTATATCGTAATAGCTGGACGGAAGATCGAGAGAAAAGCTCATTAGCTTTTTGATATGTATGGGGTGTGCAGTATTGTTTACAATTACTGTGTTTCTAACTATAACGTCCGACTCCTCGAAAACGGAGTAGGAGAGTCTAAGCTGAAGGTTAGCATACTTCTTATCCTTGAGAATAACGGTCAAGGTTTTTGCCTTGCCGTATGCAGTGGGGAGCGACTTTGAGGAATATGCTGCATTACTGATCTCGTGTGAATGATATACGAAATCGCTCACGTACGTGCCGTCGGGCATTATAAGCTCAATAGGGGAGTGCCTAAAATCTCCCTTACCGTTTTCGCTGTATTCAAGCAAAACGTTGTCAAGTGAAAGGGGAGCGCTTGTGTCATAGTCCACGCAACCGCCAAGCATGATAGTGTTTTTAAGAGCTAACGCATCATAGGTCTGAGTTCTAAGTCTTGGTCCGTAGTGAACGTTTTCGAGCTTGCCGCAGTCGGCAATTCGAAAGATGTAGCTTGTTGAGCGTGTATCGAGCTTGAAAATATTATTGTTATATGTAATCATAGCCAAAATACCTCTATTGGTGAAAAGTTAAAAATGAAGCTTTCTTGCAAGAATAGCTCTTACGTTTCTACTGATAGCGATCGCTATCATGCCAAGACCGATGAGAACTAAGGGTATCATAGGATAAATTGACCAACCGTCAAAGCTCACATTGAAGGTCAGCATTAAGAATAGCTCGATCATGTCCATAAAGAGTCCAAGCAAAATAAAGAATCCTCCAATGATGTAAAGATATCCTTTTTTGAGATAATAGAGCAAAACGGAAAATGCCGTTACTGTAACTAGGAGATAGAGAACTATCGGAAAGGCGAGAGTCCAAAACCAATTTCCGTTTGTGGCATGGTTGATATAATAGAGCATAAGTCCTATGCTCAAAAAGTCGATCGGAATGAATACCGCAGGCGTTGGCTTCTTGAACCAAAACGGCAGAATTGCGATAATATAAATGATGGCGAGAGCGAAGATAACGTAAGCGGACCAGCCGATGTGTCTATCAAAATAAAGGTCACAGTAAAGGGTGATCAATATCGGAATCAAAAATAGAGTTAAGATAATGATATGTATCGTTGCCTTGCTAAACTCTTTCTTTTGAACGAAATCCTGCGGAAAAAGGGGGTGAACCTCGGGGCGTTCAATGTCGGGATGATATGCTTCGGTGCCGCAAAGGGGACATCTTTTTTCAGTATCGGCAAGCTTTACGCCGCAATTTGCACAGTACATTTATTTGACCTCCTATCTTTGATTGCTTTGAACCGTTACTTCAATGCCGAGTGCTTGGAGCTCTCGGAAGAAATACGTTTCAAGTCTTGCTTCCTTGATATTACGAGAGAACGTTACGTTCAAGGTGCCGTTGTAGGTGTAAACACTACAGTTGTAGGGCGCTTGCGCCTGATGATTTAAAATACAGTCAAAGCGCTGAATATAGCCGTTCATAATATCGGGGAAGGTAATGAGTCCGAGATTAGTGAAGCTCAAGCAGGATTTCTTTTCACCAACAGAATTAAATACCATCTTCATAACGATATTCTTGATGAAAAGAGGAACCAAACGGAGTGAAATTCTTCGCTCGTCGGCAACGTTTGTTTCTATCATCTTGGACATATTCTTTTTTGTAGCATATAAGCCCATCTTGTGATGAACGATGTTGATGATCTCGTCGAGAGTATAATCACCAAGACGGGGGTCAAGCTCGGGAATCGTGTAGAGAGAAAAATTCCTAAGCGTTTGGCTTTCATAAAGCGAACGAAGATTGATTGGAATAAGCAGCTTGACCGGCTTATATCTCTTGGGATCGTGCACAAGGTCAAATTGCAAATTCAATATCGCCTTCATCATAACTGCGGCAAGATAAGTGTTAACGGTAACCTTTTTATCCTTAGCGAGCTTTACTACCGCATCACTTGAAATTTGGAAATTGGTAACGTTAAGGAATGAATCCTCCTCGGGTGTACCAACGATTTTCCAAGCGTCAGTATCCTTGCGGCTTTCCTTAACGGGAGCCGCATATTTAAGAAAGCTATCCTCGGTTTCATAGTGCTTGGGGCGTTCCTTTCGTGATAAAACACCCTTTTCACACGGGATCTCAATGCCGTATTTCAGCTCAAGATATTCGGCAGTGAGTGTTTTCAAAAAGATGATACCGCCAGTTCCGTCGGTGAGTGCGTGAAAGA
>JAZRCO010000062.1:0-8875 GCA_045659855.1 Eubacteriales bacterium
AGGACTTCTTGACGAGTGCATCGGAACAGGATATAGACACGAGCCCGAGCAGCTTGCAAACTTTGCAAAGTATGCTGACGATCAGGCAGTACTTGAAAGAGTAAGAAGCATCAAGCACGAGAACAAGAAGAATTTTGCCGACCTTCTTTATAAGAAGACGGGCATTGCTCTCGATACACACTCCGTATTCGACGTACAAATCAAGCGTTTGCACGAATACAAGCGTCAGCTTCTTAACGCTCTCAACATTATCAATCTTTACATTGATATAAAAGAGAACCCCAACCTTGATATCCAGCCCCAGACCTTCATCTTCGGTGCAAAGGCAGCGGCGGGCTATCAAATGGCTAAGGAGATCATCAAGCTCATTTGCTTTATCAGCCGTGAGATTGAAAACGATCCCGTGGTTCGCGATAAGATCAAGGTAGTATTCCTTGAGAACTACAACGTAAGTATGGCTGAAGCACTCATTCCTTCCGCCGAGATCAGTGAACAGATCTCTCTTGCAGGTAAGGAAGCGAGCGGTACCGGCTGTATGAAGCTCATGATGAACGGTGCCCTTACTATCGGTACACTTGACGGTGCAAACATTGAGATGCTTGCAGCTGCAGGTAAGGATAATATGTACATCTTCGGTCTTACTGCAAAAGAGGTTGAGGATATTTGGGCAAGAGGATATCACTCCAACGACTTCTATACCAACAACAATAGACTCATCAAGATTATCGATTGCCTCAACCGTGGCTTTGGCGGACAGTCCTTTGCTCACATTTCAAGATACCTTCTTACAGGTATGGGCGTTGCTGACCCCTTCATGTGCCTTGCTGACTTTGAGTCCTACCGCACAACACACGATAGAATGATCAAGGACTATGCTGACAAGCAGAAGTGGAATAGAATGTCCCTTATGAACATCGCAAATTCCGGTTACTTCGCAGCTGATAGAAGTATCGAGGAATACGCACAAAAATTCTGGAATCTTAAGAAAATAACAAAAAACAAGTAACAAATGAACAATCAACATCCCGAAAATGCTTCAACAAATAATGTTGAGATCATTAAAGAAATAAAAGTTGATTCATCATGGAAAAACGCCTCGTATAGCGGGGCGTTTTCTGTGAACGATGATATCAGGTTTAGAATAATTGTTCCCACAAGTATGGGAACACAGGGAATAGTGCTTCGAATCAACCGCGATGGTGAGAATTATTGGGACATTCCTCTTATGCTTAAGAGCTTTGAGCTCGGACGCGAAGAATACTCTCTCGAGATAAATCTCCGCCATCTTTGCGGCCCCGTGCCTGCACTTTTCTTCTATGAATTTTTGTTCCTTCGTGGAACGAGAACGCTTTTCACAACAAGCGTAAATAACTATGATTTTGAGCTTTCATATCATTCGGAATCAAAATTCTCGTTGCTCGTCTATGAGGATTATTTTAGAGCCAAGGAATGGTTCGGTAACGGAATAATGTATCACGTCTTTGTTGATCGCTTTGCCAAAGGAGATATAGCTCCGTGGCATAGGGATGATGTTGAGATCAACGATGATTGGTATAACGGAGTACCTCAGTATGCTAAGAATCCCGGAGATAGACTCGCTAACAATATGTTTTTTGGCGGCAATCTCAAGGGAATCGAGGATAAGCTCGATTATCTTGCGAGTCTTGGAACCAAGGTCATCTATCTCAGTCCAATCTTCAAGGCATATTCCAACCATAAATACGACACGGGCGATTATATGACCGTTGACGAGATGTTTGGCGGCGAGGAAGCGTTTAGATCCCTTCTTGAAAAGGCAAGGGAGAGGGGAATGAGTATCATTCTCGACGGCGTTTTCAACCATACGGGCGACGATAGCTTGTATTTTAATAAGTACGGAAAATATCAGTCCGTGGGCGCTTATAACGACTACAATTCGCCCTATAAGGAGTGGTTCAATTTCAAGAACTATCCCTATGACTACGATTCGTGGTGGGGCATCGATATTCTCCCCAAGCTCAATCAAAATAATGGGGATTGCCTTAATTATTTTACGGGTGAGGGCGGAGTTATCGAAAAATACACCAAAATGGGCATAGGTGGCTGGAGACTCGACGTTGCCGACGAGCTTCCCGACGAATTTTTGTACCGCTTGCGCGAATGTGTACATAGACATTCAAACGGTCAGGGAATCGTTATCGGCGAGGTTTGGGAAAATGCCGCGGTAAAATGTGCCTACGGTCATAGAAGAAACTATTTCCACGGAAGACAGCTCGATAGCGTTATGAACTATCCACTCCGAAACGGAATCATAGATTTCGTTACCTACGGTCTTGCGGATATGCTCTATAACGTACTCGTTGAGCTTTACGCATCGTATCCGAGATGCGTGTGCGATTCGCTTATGAATATACTCGGAACGCACGATACCGAAAGAATTCTTACGGTGCTTGGTGAAAGCTACCGTCCCGACGCGCCCAACGATCACCTTGCGGTTATGAGAATGACCTCACAGGATAGGGATATCGCTATAAAACGTCTTAAAATGGCGTCCATACTTCAATATACGGTTTACGGTATTCCGTCCGTTTTCTACGGTGACGAGGCGGGAATGGAGGGCTATCACGATCCCTTCTGTAGAAGACCGTTCCCGTGGGGACGCGAGAATCAAGAGCTTCTCGAGCATTATAAAAAGCTCGGCGAGCTGAGAATAATTGAAAAGGCATTCGATAGGGGCTCCTTCCGCGTGCTTGAGCACGGCAGGGAAACGATAACCTACGAGAGATGCAAGGAAGACTCACGAGTTGTAGTCATCGCCAACGGAGGCGAGAGCATTTATCGCTCAAGAATCGAGGGCCGTTGGATCGATATGCTCAGCTATGAGAGCTTTGAGAATTATATCCCCGTGCATCCCAATTCGGCAAGAATTTTAAAGCAAATATAAAATTAAGGCATTGCGTTGCAATGCCTTAAATTTTTTTGCTAAAAAGAGCAAAAAGATATTGATATATATTTTGTTTTGTGTTAATATTATTTTAGATAATTATGTTTAGTAAGTAGGGCGATTATGAATATCAGTAAAATATTGATATTTTGCATGCTCCTTGCCTTGACGCTCGGCTCCTGCTCAGGCGGTACCAAAATCGAAAAGAATTTGGGAATACTCGTTACTGACGAGGTGCTTTCGTCAATAATCAAGGATATGCAGGATAAGGGTGACTCTTCACTCGCCGATGACGGTGATGTGTTTTGGACACCCTCGGGTAAGATATGGCACAAGAGTAGCGAATGCTCATATCTTTCAAGCTCAAAGGAAATATATCACGGTAGCATTGAAGAAGCAATGCTCGAAGGTAAGGAGCGTCAGTGCACAAAATGCTTTGCCGACGAAACTGATAAGCTCTATGCGGAGCTTGTCGGCAATCCGATTTCCGCAAACGACGTCTTTTTCACACGGGATGGCGAGTGGTGGCACACCGATATCAACTGTAGCGTAATATCGGGAGCGCTTGACGTCTATAATGCGAGTGTGGCAAGGGCGAAGGAGCTCGGCAAAACGGTCGCTTGTGAGGAATGTAGTAGATAAACGAAAATTTTGGTAATGCAAAAGGAGTAGCTATGATAATAAGACTTGCTGAAAAAAAGGATATCGATAAAATTATGCAAATAATATCCGATGCACGCGAGAGCATCGGTCGTCTTGGCATTGACCAATGGCAATACGGTTATCCCACGCGTGACATTGTCAAAGAGGACGTTTTGCTTGAAAGAAGCTTTGTTGTTGAGCTCGACGGCACTATTTGTGCAACGTTTGCGCTCATGATGAACGGCGAGCCCACCTATAAAAAGATATATTGCGGTGCGTGGATAGGAGACGGAGAATATCTTGCGCTACATAGAATTGCAATCGAGAGTCACCACCGTGGCAATGGAATTGCCGAGAGTATAATAGCGTTCCTTGTCGAATACGGTGCGAAAAACGGATACTCCAGCGTGCGCGTTGACACTCACGAGGGCAATCTTCCCATGAGAAAAATGCTTGAAAAGAACGGCTTTGAGTACTGTGGTACCATCCACTTGCTCGACGGTCAGCCCAGAGTGGCATACGAAAAATTGGTATAGAGATTATGGCAGAAAATAAAGGTAACGTAAAGATAATATCTCAAAACAAAAAGGCATATCACGACTATTTCGTTGAAGAGCGATACGAGGCGGGAGTTGAGCTTTTTGGAACTGAGGTAAAGAGTATTCGTGCAGGAAAAGTTAATATCAAGGAAAGCTACTGCGACATTAAGGATGGCGAGGTCTTTGCACTAGGCATGCATATCAGCCCATACGAGCAGGGAAACGTGTTCAATAAGGACCCGTTGCGTCCCAAAAAGCTCCTCTTGCACAAGAGGGAGATACTCAAGCTGTTCGGCTTGACCGCGCAAAAGGGATATACGCTGGTGCCATTGCAAATCTATCTTAAAAACTCAAGAGTAAAGGTCGAGATAGGACTTTGCCGAGGCAAAAAGCTTTATGACAAGCGCGACGATATGGCGCGCAACGATGCAAAGCGTGATATGGAACGCGCCTTCAAATCACATAACGAATAAAGCAGGTAAGGGAAAATGAATATCAGCTTCGATAATCAAAAATATGTTGAATTACAATCAAAGCATATTAAGGATAGAATAGATAAATTTGGCGGCAAGCTCTATCTTGAGTTTGGCGGCAAGCTTTTTGACGACTATCACGCAAGCCGAGTGCTTCCGGGATTCAAGCCCGACTCAAAGCTTCAAATGCTTCTCAATCTCAAGGACGAGGCGGAGATAGTGATAGTAGTAAATGCTGACGATATCGAGAAGAATAAGATACGCGGTGACCTTGGAATTACCTATGATCTCGACGTTCTCCGTCTTATTGACGCATTTAGAAACGTGGAATTTTTCGTGGGTAGCGTGGTTCTCACCCGATTCGACTCCTCGCACCCAGCAGTTGCGAAATTCGAGCGCAAGCTCAAGGAGCGCGGCATCAAGATATACCACCACTACACGATAGATGGCTATCCCTCAAACGTTGGCAAGATCGTCAGCGAGAACGGATTCGGTAAAAATGATTATATCGAAACGGAAAGGGAGCTTGTCATCGTCACAGGCCCCGGCCCCGGAAGCGGAAAGATGGCGGTTTGCCTTTCCCAGCTTTATAACGATAATAAGCGCGGAGTTAAGGCGGGCTATGCAAAGTTTGAAACGTTCCCGATTTGGAATAAACCGCTTCGTCACCCCGTCAACCTCGCATATGAGGCGGCAACGGCGGATTTGAATGACGTCAATATGATAGACCCCTACCACCTTGAAAAGTACGGTGAGCTGGCGGTCAACTATAACCGTGACGTTGAGATTTTCCCCGTGCTCGATGCGATATTCAAGGAAATATACGAGGGCAAATCCCCCTATTATTCACCCACCGATATGGGTGTGAATATGGTTGGTAACTGTATCGTTGATGACGAAGGCATTATAGACGCCTCCAAGCGCGAGATAGTGCGTAGATATTACGATGCTATTTGCGCATTACGAGATGACGATAACGAAAGAAATAGAAACGCAGTTCAAAAGATAGAATTGCTCATGCAGCATTCGGGCATAAATAAGAGCTATCGCAAGGTAGTGGATGCGGCAAAGAAGAAGAGTACCGAAACGGGAGTACCCGCGGCGGCGATCGAGCTTCCCGACGGGCGAATCATCACGGGTAAAGCAACGGAGCTTCTTGAGAGCGTATCCGCAATGCTTTTGAATGCGCTCAAGGAGATAACGGGCATTCCCGACGAGATACACTTGCTTGCCCCCGAGGTAATCGAGCCGGTTCAAAGGATGAAATGCCAATATCTCTCAAGAACCTATAAAAAGCTGAACGTAAACGAGATATTGATTGCGCTCTCGATAAGTGCGCACACCTCGGCAACGGCATCGCACGTGCTCAAGCACCTGCCACAGCTTGCGGGATGCGACATACACTCCACGGTAATGCTTCCGAGTGCGGATATGGAGGTCCTCAAAAAGCTCGGCCTCAACGTCACATGCGAGCCGAAATATCAAATCAAAGAAATATTCATCGGATAAACAAAAAAGCACTTGCTTAGCAAGTGCTTTTGTTTTTTAGTTAACTCGACGCGTACCCTGCCATTTTCTCGGAGAGGGGTATGGGGATTAGTTCTTACAATAATACACTAACCAGCATAGACGTTCAACCCGTCGAGCTGTTTAGTGTATTAAAGTTTTAGAATCAAATGCTTCAGTCAAGGACGGCGCACAAGCGCGGGCACAGGACACATTTGATTCCATTATCAGTATAACAAATTTAATTAATTGTGTCAAGTGAATATGAATGATAAACTTTCCAAAATTCCACAAATTTATTGCACGCGAAAAACCAACCCACAAAAAACCAAACACCCGCATAGAACGTAAAGTTTACTATGCAGGTGTTCTTTGTAATTTCCCTCGTTACGAGAGATTGACTGGTGGACCCGAGGGGAATTCGCTCTTGAATTTTGCGAGGCAAGGAGCAAAAGAAGTAAAGTTTATGCCTCGCAAAATCCTTCGGTCACCGTTCAAAAACAGCGCACTGTGCTGTTTTTTCACTGCGTTCGATTCCCCTCATTTTATGTAACGAAAAAATAACAAGGGAGCACTCAAAAGAGCACTCCCTTGCTATTTTTTGGTGGACTCGAGGGGAATCGAACCCCTGTCCGAAAACCTCTTGATATGACCTTCTCCGTGGGCAGTCAGTTTTTATTATTTCCCACTGCGCGCCGCCAACTGACAGGCAATGCGCAGTCCGTAGCACCTTTGTGCTTGATCGGTTCAGGTGCGACCGCCGATGCAAGTTCACCACTACGATGACGCTCAGTCCGCAGTCGTGGTCCTCTGCGGAGGAACGGGTAGCCCGCAGGCTACAGCACTGCCAATTGAAGCGCCTTGCGGCGCGTCAATTAGGCAGCCATTGCAACAGTATTGTTGTCGTTTAATTTAAAATTTGAGCAGTTATCGGGATTACTCAGCCCGCCACGCTTATCATACCTCAAAATCCCCGTCGAAACCATTACGAGCCCATAAGATATGTTTTGCCCTAACATTATATACTATTTCACCTAAATAATCAAGAGTTTTTTGTCAAAAACAAATTTTTCTTGCTATTCTTGGCTAAATATGTTATCATATATTAAAGAGGTGATATTATGTTTTTAGATATATTTAAAAAGAAATCCAATAAGGATGCATATCCTGAAAATGCAAAGTACAAATTCCGCGATTTCGTGCGATTCCGTCACCGCGGTGAGCTTCATTTCGGATTTATCCACGAGGCGCACCTTGACGAAGAGGGAAACGTATTTTACACTATACAAATGGGTGGAGAATGTCCAACGTTTGTTTACAACTATAAAGAAGATCAAATTGTTGGAAAGGTGAACTGATATGAAAAGATTTATTTTATTGATTCTTATTATCGCGCTTATGCTTTCGGTAGTTGCGTGCTTTGATACGCCCGTTGAAAGCACATCGAATAAGGACACAACCTCCACCACCTCATCGACCGCTGCTGTGGAGGATAATCTTCCAAATGATGATATAATCGGCGAGGTAGAGGTTTACGGATTAAATGAGGAGATCAGCGTTTCATTCCTTACCAATGAAAACTATACCTATGCCGTATATTACAAATTAAAGGACGACAGCGATATTAATTATATCAAGCTTGAGGATGAGCTTATAATGTCCGACGGAGATACGTTGAATTGTTACATTCTCGGTATTAAAGCAGGTACTTACAAGGTAAAAATTGAGGCGTACGGTAAAGCAACCGAGGATGTTTTTTGGATTTCCTTAACAAATATAGAGGTAAGTGCGCAGGATAGAAGCGGTTATGCTCATTTCGGCGCGACCGAGGGCGTTGGCGCCTACAACAATGACGGCACCGTTAAAGAGGGAACAAAGATAATCTACGTTACCAACGAGAACAAGAACACAGTTACCTGCGAGGTAAACGGTGAAACCTACACGGGTCTTGTAAATATTCTTCAGGCGCAGTATAAATCCGAAACCCCGATGCTTATCCGTGTTATCGGAAAAATCACAACCAACCAATGGAACTATAAGAACGTTGAGCCCCGTCTTGCGGACGGCTCCAATGCGACCGACGATTTCTTTGAGAACACCTTTTCCACCGAATACGGTGAAAACCTTGCCAACCTTGTAGTAAAGCTCAAGGGTAACGGCGGCGGAGCGCAAACACACAACTATAGAACGACCGCCGAGGGACTCACCGACGTTCGTCTTACAAACAGCGGCTCAAAGACCGTTAACTACAAGGGAAGTGACTTCCCATCCTTGAGCGGAAAGAGCGTTTACGATGACGACTCCTACTACAATATGCTCGAGGTTTCTGGTGCAAAGAACATCACCATCGAGGGCGTTGGCTCGGGCGCGGAATTTTTCCAGTTCGGTGTTGGATTTGAAAAATGCAGTAGCATCGAGATCAAGAATCTCACCTTTACCGACTATCCCGAGGATGCTCTCAACTTCCTTGGCGGCGATAGATCGGAGCTCACAAGCTACAGTAGATATTGGATACACAACTGCACACTCAACCGCGGCTACAACGCTTGGGACATCTCGGGCGAGCGCGATAAATTTGCAGGCGACGGCTCCATCGATTTCAACAATATCTCAAGCGTAACTCTTTCCTACAATTTCTTCAACATCACCAAAAAGTCAATGCTTTTCGGTAGCGGCGACTCAAGCGCTTGTATGAATATGACTATTCACCACAACTATTTCTATAAGGTTGATTCAAGACTTCCTCTTGGAAGAAATTCAAATATTCACCAATACAATATCTATTATGAAGG
>JAZRCO010000063.1:0-3867 GCA_045659855.1 Eubacteriales bacterium
TCTATGAAACGGGCTCGGGCTCGGTCAAGATCCGCGCAAGATACGTTTACGATAAGTCAAATAACTGCATAGATATTATCCAAATCCCCTACTCCACCTCAATTGAGCTCATAATGAAAAAACTCGCCGAGCTCGTTAAGGATGGCAAGATAAAGGAGATCGTTGACTTCCGTGACGAGATCGACCTCTCGGGCTTTAAGCTCACTCTCGACCTTCGCCGTGGCACCGATCCCGATATGCTTATGGCGCGTCTTTACAAGATGACTCCCCTTGAGGATAGCTTCAAGTGTAACTTCAACATCCTCATAAACGGCTCGCCCCGTCAGATGGGCGTTCTCGAGATACTCAAGGAGTGGATCATCTTCCGAATGAGCTGCTGTCGTAGAGAGCTCAACTTCGACCTCAAGAAAAAGAAGGAAAAGCTCCACCTCCTCACAGGTCTTGGCAAGATTTTGCTCGACATAGATAGAGCAATAGCAATAATTAGAGGCACCGAAAAGGATTCGGACGTTGTTCCCAATCTTATGAAGGGCTTTGACATTGATGAATTGCAAGCAAATCACATTGCCGATATCAAGCTTAGAAACCTCAATAGAGAGTTCCTTATCAACAAGATAAGCGAGATAGAAGGACTTCAGCAGGAGATTGCTCAAATCGAGGATATTCTCAACGACGAGCTCAAGCTCAAGGGCTATATCGCAAAGCAGCTAGCCGAAATCAAGAAGAAATACGGCAAGCCGAGAGTTTCAATGATTCAAGACGAAAACGAGCTAGTTGAATACGTTCACGAGGAACACGTTGAAAAGAGCGACGTTCATATCTATATGACCAAGGAGGGCTATTTCAAGCGCATCACTCCTCAATCGCTCCGTGGAAACGACGAGCAAAAGGTAAAGGACGGCGACAAGGTGGTATTCTACGAATTCACCGACACACTTGCCGAGCTCATCGTATTTACCGACCAGTGCAAGTGCTTTAAGACCAAGGTCAGCGAATTTGAAAACTGCAAGGCGAGTGATATGGGTGAATATATGCCTGCTAAGCTCGGCATGGATCCCGGTGAAAAGCCCATCTTCATTAAGATAATCAAGGACTATCCTGAAAAGCACAATATGATATTCCTCTTCGAGAACGGCAAGGGCGTTCGTATCCCGATCACCGCTTATCAAACCAAGAGCACAAGAAAGAAGCTCATAGGTGCTTATAGCGATGCAAGTCCCATAGTTGCCGCCTTCTACGAGGATGAAAAGAAGCCCTATGAGATCCTCATGGTCAACAATCAAAAGAAGGCGATCGTTGTCAAATCGTCCTTGATTCCTCAAAAGGCGAATAGAGGCAGCGCGGGAAGCACGATCTTTACCTGCAAGAAGGGACAAAAGATAACACGCGCAACCGACAAGTTTGCGGAGCATCTCGATAACACCGGATATAAGAAGATAAAGATTCCTGCAACGGGCAGTGCCATTTCCGAAAAGGATCTTAAAAAGATTTTCAACTGATAAATATTTTACTAGTATATAGGAGAAAAACAAAATGAGCAAGACTAACAAAAATCAATCCAAGCAAAAGAATTCTGTAAGAATCATCGCACTCATCCTCGCAATCATCATGATAGCGGGTGCGGCTACCGTAGCGTTCTCCATCATTGGCGGCATCATCAACGGTAACGACACAGTACAGTCCGATTCTCACGAGGGTCACAACCACGACTAATCAATCAAAAAGATAAAGCACCGAGATCGGTGCTTTTCTTTTTATTCTATTTCGTCAAGCGTGCCAAAGCGATATCCTGCCGATTTTAGCTCTCTTATCAGCTCTTGCATTATATCGGCATTGGTCTTTCCCGTTGGATGAAGGAGCATTATCTCGCCGTTGTGCACGTTTTCAAGTATCTTCTTCATCGCCGCTTCGCGTGACATTTGCTTGTCGTTGTCCCAATCAAAATAGGCAAAGCTCCAAAAAACCGTCTTGTATCCGAGTGCGTGAGCGCGCTTTAGCATCTCCGCGTCAAAGGTCCCCTCGGGCGGACGGAAGAATTTGGCGAGCTCCCTGCCCGTCAAGCTACGGTATTTTTCCTCGAGAGCTGAAAGCTCTAAATTGAATTCCTCAACCGATGCTCCAGTGAGATTTTTGTGCGTTAGAGTGTGATTGCACACCAAATGTCCCTCATCGGCAAGGCGCTTCGTTAGCTCGCTCTCCCTCTCTATCACGTTTCCGAGAATGAAAAACGAGCCCTTGACTCCCTCGCTCTTTAGCACGTCCAAAATCCTTGTCACGTTTCCGTTTTCATATCCGACGTCGAAGGTGAGATATATCACGCGCTCACTGTTGCTATCACCGTGCTTTTTGTCAAGATATATTCCACCGTATTCTTCAATAAAATTAAAGCTCTCGTCGCAAATGGGCTGCTTGTTATCCTTGTTGCGCTTGCAATACCAATGATATTCCTTTGCATTCGCATTCAAACTGGGCATTAAAAAGACGAAGGCAAGACATATGAGTGTTAATTTAATCAAGCATTTTTTCATTATAAATCCCCCCGATAATATTATTTGCTCGCCTTTCATTTTTATCGAAGCAATTCTTGACAAGACTTGCAAAAAATGATAAAATCTTTCCATTGACTATGTTTTTGAGGTAAAGATCGTGCTGGAAAGCTTTTCAACAAAAGATTTTAAACAAATATATAAAATAATGGAGGATAGCTTTCCTCTTTGCGAATTCCGTACCGAGCTTGGACAGCTCTCCCTTTTCGAGAATGAGAATTACCGTGTCCTTGGCGTTCGCGAGAGTGAGCGAATAATCGCCATTGCCGCAATTTGGGATCTTGACGGGTATATTTTCATAGAGCATCTCGCAACGGCGTCCGACAAAAGAAACGGCGGTCTTGGGGCAAGAATGCTAAACGAGATAATCTCAAGCTCAAATAAGCGAGTGATCCTTGAGGTGGAGCCGCCCGTTGATGAGCTGACAAAAAGAAGAGTCTGCTTTTACGAGCGCAATTCAATGCATATTAACCCCTACCCCTATATCCAGCCGTCCCTGTCCGAGGGGCGCGATCCCGTTCCGCTTCGCATTATGACCTCACATTCGGGCGTTGGCGAGGACGAATATCAACGCATTAAACATTTGCTATATAAATACGTTTACAAGGTAGAGCAACCGATTTGATCATCGGTTGCTCCTTTTATTTTCTCTTTCTCAATATTTGTTGAATGTAAATTGAAAAACAGTTGAAACTAATATTGTACACTTGAGGTGTAAATAAAGGTCGCGGCACCTTGCACGCGACGGATAGGAGGAAATATGACTAACAGTAAAGCATACTCGCTGATTCTCGTATCGGTGGTGGCATCCTTTCTCGGCTTTTGGGTTGAAAACTTTTTCATCAGCTTTTCGCACGGATTCATAGATAATAGAAATATGGTGCTTCCCTTTCTTTTCGGATACGGACTTTCCATCCTTGCATACTATTTCCTTTTCGGCACCCCGAATTCGCCCCTGTTCTTTGGCAAGCCCATCGCCCTAAGAGGCGCTGCGGCAACGGTATATTCATTTGCGGTCGCATTTTTGGGCGTGAGCATAGGCGAAATAATAGTCGGTCACCTCACGGAATGGGCGTGCGGCATCGTTTGGTGGAATTATTCAGCCATTCCCTTGCATATAACACGATACACCTCTGTTCCAACAAGTCTTGCCTTTGCTTCACTAATTACCGTCTATATGAAATTCTTCTTTGATCCGCTGACCAACTTGTTTTCAAAAATGCATCCGAGAGCGCTCTCGTTTCTCGCCATAACCACAGCCCTTGTGCTCACTCTCGATATGGTGAATAGCGGAATATATATGTTCAAATATAATGAAATT
>JAZRCO010000064.1:0-7181 GCA_045659855.1 Eubacteriales bacterium
TTTTCGTCAAGTCCTGCAACGGTTGCTCCTGTATAGAAGGTGTAGGTCTTTCCCTTTACCAATTCGGGAGCGGAGAAAAGCGCTCCGTTAAAGTTTTTAGTGGACGTAAAGGCGAGGATAACGTTGCCCTTTTCGTCGCAAAGGCTGAGAGTCGTACCCGCCGTAAAATATCCCTCGGCTCTAACAAGGATGGAGCCCTGTGTTGCCTCACTGAAATTTTGAGCCATATCGCTCATGCCGAGCGTGATGACCACACCACCCGTAATCTTTGCGGTCGTATCGTAGTCAAACAAGCTATTTCCTCCGTGGGAGGGGCCGTCAACCAAAACGATTCCGCCACTTATCTCAAGACTGCCGTTGGAGTCGATTCCGTCGCCCTCGTTGTGAACGATGATATAGCCGCCGCTAATGCTTATGCTGCCCTTTGCGGAGCCGAACATATCTCCGTTGACCGCACCGTCATTGCCGCCGGACGCGTTCATACCGTCATCGTTTGACGTGATATCCACGTAACCGTCGGTGATAATGATGGCAGTGCCCTCAATACCCTCGAATGATTTTGAAATGCGAATATTACCGCCTGAAATTCCAACCGTTTTGTCCGCGTGGATTCCGTCGTCGTCACTGTTTATCACAAAGCTACCGCCCGTGATGGCAACGTCGCCGTTTGAGTGAATGCTGTCATCCTTTGAATCGATAATGAAATCACCGCCCGAGATTGCAATGCCGCTACCGCCCTTGATTCCCTTTGATGAAAGGATGCTTGAGGTGCCGGTGGTCTTTATTTTGATTCTTCCGCCCTCGATGCTAACGACCGTATATGCCTGAATAGCATCATTTTGCGACTGAAGCTCGAGAGTTCCGCTTGAAATATAAACGTATCCCTTTGTGCTATCAAGTGCGTTGTCGGATTTGATTGCGTCCGTACCCGCCTCTACCTTGATGTCCGCACCGGAAATCTTAACCGCGTCCTTGCCGAAAAGTCCCGCTTTCTTTGAAACAACGGTGTATTTTCCGCCTGTAACAGTAATGTTATCCTTGGAAACTATTGCGTGAGCATTGTTTCCGTACACGGTGAGCTCACCCTCGCCGTTGAACACGAGGTTGGATTTAGAAAAGATTGCGCCGTCGATATATGCCGAACCGTCGGGAATGCTGTAGGAGGCACCGTCGCTAATTGTGTTAACACTGCCCTTTTCAAGGGTTACAGTTACCTTTTTAGCGTTCTTAACGTTGATGGCGGGGCCGTTCTCGTTTGTGAGATCAAGTCCGCTTAATACTATTTGAACCTTGCTGGCGCTAGAAGAGTTTACGGTCAAGGAGCCGTTAGACGCGCTTCCTGTCACGATATAAACGCCCTCACCCGTGATAGTAACGTCGCTTCCCGAAGCACTTGCACCGCTACCGCTAACCGTAGTGCCGCCATCGGCAAAAGTAATGCGAGTTGCATCGCTTTCCAAGTAGCTTCCGTCAAGGTCATTATCGCTTATTGACGTGTCGATAGATCCGACAATGTCTTTAATATCGATATTTTCTCCGCTTGGCTTTTTGTTATCAAGTCTTTGCTCGCAGGAAATAAGTGTGAGCGAGATGGCAATCAAAGCAGCTATCGCCACCAAGCGAATAATTGATTTATTAGTTTTCATATTAATTACAATCCCTCTGAAAGGTCTTCACGCTTAAAAATTGCTATTTCGAGATTGCCGTTGCGAATGCGAAGCTCGTCGATAAAGTTTTGCATTTGGCTCTCGTCCTTCAATTCAATTATGTAGGTGAGCTTATAAAGACTGCCCATATTTGCGCTCTTAACTGATGTAAGCGATGCTTTTACGGTGTATGTTTCAAAAACATCGTCAAATGCACCTGTGAAATTGATATTTTCGGGAATCGTGATACGAAGCTCCTGCTCTCTATCACTTCTAATCTTGAACAAGGAGAGAATAACGAGGCACGCACACGCAATGAGAGTGAAGAGCACCGCAATTCCAACGTATCCCGATGCGCAGGAAAGACCTGCAGTCATAGCCACGAAGATCGCAATTATTTCCTTTGCTCTTGCGGGCACGGAACGGAATCTAATAAGGGAAAACGCGCCTGCAACCGCTATACCTGCACCAATGTTGCCGTTTACCATAAGGATTACCGTGTGTATAGCGATGGGCAAAACGATAAGACTTGTGAAAAAGCTTCTCGTTGCACGGGCTCTAAAGGACACAGCGAATGCCACAATAAGACCGCACAAAAGTGAAACCGCCGCGCCGATCAAATACGTACCGACCGTCATACCGTCAACTAAGATGTTAGCAAAGAAATTCATGATTTATTTTTCTCCTTATATATTCATTATGTCGTAATATGCATGCGCATATTTTGAAAAGGACCTTGGATATATCTTGCACTCCGAAAGTACGTTTGCAAGCCATATCGGCATAGCGCCCGGAGTCTTTATCTCAAGGATGCATTCGTCCTTTTCGACTATCGGTGTTCCCTCTTTTGCATTTTCTATGTCGGGAAAGCCGTGTCTATATCTCAAATTGTTATCAAAGGTGAGTCTAACGTTCTCGTTTTCCGAAAGGAAATACGCCTCTCGCTCGCAAAGGATACAAACGTCGGGCTTGGGCTGACGGTAAAACCTCATTAGATAATCTATCTCGCGCATTATTTGAGTATCCATGGGTGGCACACCGCTATCCAAATACTCAAACACCTCATCAAGCGACATTGATACTCGGCGCTTATAAACTACACCCTTAAACTTCTTTTTGATCTCAAAAAAGAGTTTTTTCTCGTCATTTGGCACCCCGTAGCTTCTTATCCTCAGCTTTTCCTTATAGGATATTGCGTCGATGGAGTTTCTAATCAAAAGATAATCGGGCGTGTCGAGGTACAGTGAGCAAACAGTGTTTACACCGTGCTTATCGGGCACGAGCTTATTCGATATTCTTGATAGAAAAGCGTCTTTTTCTTCTTTGGTCAATCGGTATTTCTTTTCATACCTTTTGAATATCATAATATCCGCCAAGCACGTCACCCCCTTCATTCGTCATTATACGCTATTATATTATTTTATCATATTTTAACATGATTGTAAATCTTAATTCTTAAAAAAAGTTGAAAAATAGCTGTTTTTCCGTATTTTGTTCATCCGCTAGGCGCTCCAAATACATATTTAAGCATTTTTTCAGTTTTTTGGAGTAAAATATCTTGTATAAAGTCGGATTGTGTAATATAATTATACTATGATATTTTGACAAAGGAGGCATAAATGAACATTCTCATTGTTGAGGACGAGAAGCGCTTGGCCGACGCCCTCTCGCACATTCTTCTCGAACAAAAATATAAGGTTGACGTTGTACACGACGGTGAGCTCGGTCTTGACTACGCCTTGAGCGGAATCTACGACTGCATCATTCTCGATATTATGCTTCCCTCAATGAACGGCTTTGACGTGTGCCTTGAGCTCCGCCGTCAAAAGATAACCACTCCCGTGCTGATGCTCACGGCAAGGGATACCATTTCCGACAAGGTGCGTGGACTCGATGCGGGCGCCGACGATTATATGACGAAGCCCTTCTCACCCGACGAGCTTTTGGCTCGTCTTAGAGTATTGACTCGACGCAGGGGCGAGGTCATTCTCGACGAGATGACCTTTGAGGACGTCGTATTACACCTCGACCAATCTAAATTATCTTGCTCAAAAAACCACAAAAGCATTCACCTCAATTTCAAGGAATGCGAATTGCTTAAGGCCTTTATGTCCAAGCCGAACATTATCATCTCCAAGCAGGACCTTATCACAAGGATTTGGGGCTACGATTCGGATGCTTGCGACAACAATGTTGAAGCGTATATATCATTCCTTCGCAAAAAGCTCACCTTCGTTGAATCAAGGGTCGAGATAGTTTCCGCAAAAAAGCTTGGCTACAAGCTCACAACAAGAATATAAGGGGAGAAAATTACTATGTTAAAAAAGCTAAAGCGTAATTTTGTTCTTAATAATATGTTCTTGCTCGGCATTGCTGTTATAGCCATCTTTACAGCATTTTGTCTTTTGATATATTTGGGAGAGGAGCGCAAGCTCACAAATGTTCTCGATGATAATATCACCGTCTTTCAAGAGCGTCTTCCCCATTTCCCAACCTCCGCAATACAACCCGAGGACATCGTTTACGATCACTTTTTCACGGTTCTCGTCGATCACGACGGCAATATTGTGAGCGCTACGGAGGCAACTCTCAATCATCGCTCCGTTGAGAAGGCAGTGAATATAGCCCTCTCCAGCGAGCACGATAGGGGCAATGCCACACCGTTCTCGCTCAGCTATAAAAAGGCATCCGTCAAGGAAGGAACACTCATCTCCTTCGTTTCTCGCGAGCACCTAAACGAGCGCGTACAGGAAACGGCGGGACACTCTATTTTTGCAGGATTTGTCAGTCTTTTGATATATTTCATTATCAGTAACATTCTTGCGGATATCGCAATAGCACCCGTTCAAGCGGCTTGGGATCAGCAGCGACAGTTCCTTGCCGATGCCTCCCACGACTTAAAAACTCCGCTAACGGTTATCCTTGCAAACAACAATATCCTCGCCTCGCACAAAGAACAAACGGTGCAATCCCAAATGAAATGGATAGAAAGCACCTCCGAGGAGGCGGGCAGAATGAGTGATCTCGTCAACAAGATGCTCGAGCTTGCCAAGGGCGAAGCGGCTAAGGAGGAAATAAAGCTCGGTGAAATCGATCTCTCCGAGACGGCGGAAAACTCCATATTGCAATTCGAGGTCGTTGCTTTTGAGAAAAACGTTACGATTGAAAGCAACGTAGAGCCAAATATATTTACAAAAACCCACCGCGCCACCTTTTCCAAGGTACTTGAAATACTCTTCGACAACGCTATCAAGTATAGCGATGAGGGTGGCAAGATTAAAGTTGCGCTCTATCAGACATCAAAAAAGATATACTTCACCATCAACAACAAGGGTGAATACATCAAACCCGACGAGCTCCCCTACATCTTCGAGCGATTCTATCGCACAAACAAGGAGCGCAAGGTCGGTGGACACGGTCTTGGTCTATCCATCGCAAAGAAGAAATGCGATTTGATGGGAGCCAAGCTCTTGGTGCAATCAAGCGAAGAGGACGGCACCACCTTCACTATCGTAATGAAAAGCCATAGAAAGAAATAAAAAAACAGACGCTATGAGATGCCTCATAGCGTCTTTTTATACTCAATCGGCTAAGCCGAATAACTCTCAGGTTGGTTTTATGATAAAATATATATAAAAACAACACAAATAGTTGTTGAGAATTTGGTTGCTCCCTTCGCCTTACTTCGCGAAATCAGCAACTCTGCTTTCCCTGATCAAGTGAACCTTGATTTGTCCGGGATATTTCATTTCAGCCTGAATCTTTGCGGCCATTTCACGAGCGATGAGCTTCATACCCTCGTCGTTAACCTGCTCGGGCTTAACCATAACGCGAACCTCGCGTCCTGCCTGGATTGCAAACGCCTTTTCAACTCCCTCAAAGCCGGTAGCAATCTCCTCAAGCTTTTGAAGTCGTTTAATATAGTTTTCCATATCCTCTCGGCGTGCACCGGGTCTTGCCGCGGAAATAGCGTCCGCAGCCTGTACGAGAATCGCAACGATCGTTTTGGGCTCAACATCATTGTGGTGCGCCTCGATCGCGTGAACGACCTCTTTACTTTCCTTATACTTCTTGGCTGCGTTTACACCAATTTCAACGTGAGAGCCCTCAACGTCGTGGGGGAACGCCTTGCCGATATCGTGAAGAAGACCTGCTCTTCTTGCCACGTTAGCGTCAACGCCAAGCTCGTCAGCCATCATGCCTGCCAAGAAAGCAACCTCGATGGAGTGCTTAAGTACGTTTTGTCCGTAGCTTGTACGGTAGCGCAAGCGACCAAGTAATCTAACAAGCTCGGGATTAATTCCGTTAATTCCAACCTCGTAAGTTGCTCTTTCGCCCGCCTTTTTAACGGATGCGTCAACCTCTCTTTGTGCCTTTTCAACCATCTCTTCAATTCTTGCGGGATGGATTCGGCCATCGGAGATGAGCTTTTCAAGCGCGATTCTTGCCACCTCACGGCGAACAGGATCAAAGCCAGAAATTGTAATTGCCTCGGGTGTGTCGTCAATAATGAGCTCAACACCTGTGAGTGTTTCGATCTTTTGGATATTTCTACCCTCACGACCGATGATTCTTCCCTTCATTTCCTCGCTGGGCAATGCAACTACCGAGATGGTGGCCTCAGCCACGTGGTCAGCTGCACAACGCTGAATTGCAAGGGACAAAATGTTTCGTGCCTTTTCTTCGGATTCTTCCTTGAACTGCATCTCAAGCTCGTCAAGTCTTTGAGCAAGCTCGTGCTTAACCTGACTTTCAATCTTTTCGATGAGCTGCTCCTTCGCCTCACTCACGGAAAGACCTGAGATTTCCTCAAGAACTGTGAGCTGCTTTGCAAGTGCATCCTCGGCCTGCGCCTTAATGCCGTCAGCTTCCTTGAGCTTTTTGTCAAGCTGCTCGTTCTTCTTTTCAAGAGTTTCACTCTTCTTGTCAAGATTTTCTTCCTTTTGCTCTAAACGACGCTCCGTTTTTGAAATCTCAGCTCTGCGCTCCTTGATTTCACGGTCGGCTTCGTTCTTTCTTCTAAGGATTTCTTCCTTTGCCTCGATAAGAGCTTCTTTCTTTTTAGTCTCAGCTTGCTTTTCGCCGTCAAGTAAGATTCTCTTGGCTTCTTCTTCGGCAGATCCTATCTTGCCCTCGGCAACCTTTTTGCGAAGGATCATACCTGCAAAAACGCCGACTGCAATGGATATCGCTGCCACAAGAACATACCAAATTGTGTCCATATTGCACCTCCTTTTTTCATATTGTGTTTTTTCATGTGTATTTTAAAATGCTATACATTCTAATTTACCACTATATATTCTACACTCATTTGACGTTTTTGTCAAGAGATTTTTACACTGATAATATTTTAATACTATATTAATAACTCTTTGATACTAAAAAAACGTTTAATATTTATGTAGCTGGTGGGGATGCATATGGCAGTATAGATAATGTTACTAATACAGATGTTAATATGGTGATAACTGTTGACCCTGTAAATAAAAAATTATTATTAACATCAATTCCTAGAGATTACTATGTTAATTTACC
>JAZRCO010000065.1:0-5676 GCA_045659855.1 Eubacteriales bacterium
TCTTCCTAAGACCGCTTGGCCTCCGACTTGAGAAAGATTATGAACTGAGCGGTTCTGACGTATGCCTCGCGGCCGTTGGGGTCGCTATAGCTGAAAAGACGGATCTTGCCGCCCGAGGCCTCGACTGCGGTTCTAATAGACGCGCGATCGGGAGTGATATCCTTTGAGCGAAGGGGGATATAATTGAGTGTAAAAATTCTACCCGCAAGCTTTGCAACGATTGGATCGCTTGAGAGCTTGCCCTTGATTAAGCCAAGCTCCTTGACTATGTCGAAAAGCGATTGGTCGGGCTTGGGCTCGATAACGTGGTTGTCAATATATAATTTCATAAATAATCTCCTTTCATTTTACTAACGTATTGCGTAATTATATTACTAAAAATGATGTTTTATTCTTATTTTTCGGGATAAAAAAAGGCGACCTTCGGTATGAAAACCGGTAGTCAACCATTATCGGTGGTCGTAGAAACGTTTATCCGTATTATAAACCTATACCTTTATCAATGCCCAACAATTTTATCATAAAATGTACCAAAAGTCAATATAAATCATCTTTATATTTGTTAAATTTACACATAAAACAAAAAAATTAACGGAGGAAACTGATTTTCCTCCGTTTTTTGTTTATTTTTCACAATTTTTGAAAAATCCGTTTTGAAGCGCAGGTATGATGCTTTGGTCGATCATAGCGTCAACCTCGCTATCACTCATGCTCTCGAAGATGGCACGCCAACCAACGAAATTCGATATGCCCATGAGAATATATGCGACCGTTGTGAGGTCGGCGGTATTTAGCTCGTCGCTGCTCTTTGAAAGGGCCCTTGCATAGCTCTCGGCAAAGCTCATATAGTAGTCGTTGAAAAGCTTTTGGTCGATGGAAAGGGAACCCCAAATAATGTTATAAACATTGGGGGTTTGAAGGACAAACTTAACAAAGCATTTCAAGCCCTCTCGCTCCATCTCAAGACGGGTAGAGCAGTTCTTGATGCTATCGGCAAGAAGTGACTTGATTTTGGTTTGATATTTCCACATCAAATAGCGGTAAACGTCCGTTTTCGTTTCGAAATAAATGTAGAAGGTGCCCACTGCAGTGCCTGCCGCCTTGCAGATGTCGGATATGGAAGTACTATGAAAGCCCTGTTTTGTGAACAATTCCTCAGCGGCATCGAGCAATTTGGTCATTTTAGCTAAACCAAGCTTGGTTTTAGGTAAATTAATACCTTTTGCAATGTAATTTTCCATGGATACATTTCCTTTTTAGTTATGATGCTGTAATTATAACATTTTTTATTGTTATTTGCAATAGTTATGAAGGTATTTTTTTGTGTATTTTTCACCAAAAATTTATGAGGGCGTAGAAATCCTTGTTGAATTATTGACAAACAATAAAAAATTATATATAATATAAGAAAGTAAATATGAACATTATTCATATTTTTTGAAATGGAGGAAAAAATTATGACATTCAACGAACTTTACGTAGGACAAAAAGCGTCCGTAGAGAAAACATTCACCGATGCAGACCTTAGAGCGTTTGCTGAGGTTAGTCTTGACACAAACCCCATCCATCTTGATGAGGAATTTGCAAAGACAACAATTTTCGGTAAGAGAATCGTTCACGGTATTCTCACATCCGGTCTTATTTCCGCAGTGCTTGCAAACAAGCTCCCCGGTCCCGGCACAATCTATCTTGGACAGGAGCTTAAGTTTACAGCTCCCGTATTCCTTGGCGACCACATCACAGCTGAATGCGAGATCGCTGAAATCCGTGAGGATAAGCACATCGTTAAGCTCAACACAACCTGCTACAATCAGGACGGCAAGGTAGTTATCGCAGGTGTTGCTACCGTAAAATTCAACGGCTAATAAAAAAATTACATAATAGGGCAGGGATCACAGATCCTTTCCAAGGAGGAATTTAAAAAGGCAAATTACAAATCAATTCTGTTTGAACAGAAGATCAAGGATTTCGCTGAAACTGAAGTTAAGCCCCTTGCACAGGAGCTCGACGAGCAGGAGCGTTTCCCTTCTGAAACTGTTGAAAAGATGGCGAAGATGGGCCTTATGGGTATCATCGTTCCCAAGGAATACGAGGGCGCAGGCGGCGACTACTATATGTACATCTCCGCAGTTGAGGAGCTCTCTAAGCATTGCGGTACAACGGGCGTTATTCTCTCCGCACACACATCTCTTTGCGTTGCTCCCATTCTCGAGTACGGCACAGAGGATCAAAGAAAGAAATATCTTCCCGACCTTGCAACAGGTAGAAAGATCGGCGCATTCGGTCTTACTGAACCCAATGCAGGTACTGACGCAGCTAACCAGCAAACAGTAGCGGTTGAGATGGAGGACCACTACCTTCTTAACGGAAGCAAGATCTTCATCACAAACGCGGGCTATGCGTCAACATACATCATCATTGCCATCACAGGCAAGACACCCAAGGGACCCGAGATGAGTGCATTCATCGTTGAATCCGCATTCGAGGGCTTCTCCGTTGGTAAGAAGGAAAAGAAGATGGGTATCCGCGGTTCATCCACATGTGAGCTTATCTTCGATAACGTTAAGGTTCCTAAGGAAAATCTTCTTGGTAAGCGTGGCGATGGCTTCAAGATCGCCATGAAGACACTTGACGGCGGCCGTATCGGTATCGCGGCTCAGGCACTCGGTATCGCTGAGGGCGCACTTGAAGCAACAGTTGCTTACGTTAAGTCAAGAAAGCAGTTCGGCAGAAGCATTTCCGCATTCCAAAATACACAGTTCCAGCTTGCTGATATGTCAACTAAGGTTGCAGCTGCTAAGGGACTTGTTTATGCG
Source organism: Eubacteriales bacterium (assembly GCA_045659855.1). Lineage (GTDB taxonomy): Bacteria > Bacillota > Clostridia > Oscillospirales > CAG-272 > RGIG4608. The sequence continues at coordinate 2,817 of JAZRCO010000065.1, forward strand.
GCAGTTAACGCAAAGGCAAATAAGCTTCCCACACTTTCCGTAAATGCTGCTCAGGCAAAGCTCTTTGCTGCTGAAACAGCTATGGAAGTTACAACAAAGGCAGTTCAGCTCCACGGCGGTTACGGTTATACTCGTGAATATCCCGTTGAGAGAATGATGCGTGACGCTAAGATCACCGAAATCTATGAAGGTACAAGTGAAGTTCAGAGAATGGTAATCTCGGGCGCACTCCTTAGAAAGTGAGGTTGAACGAAATGAAAATTATCGTATGTATTAAACAGGTTCCCAATACAACGGAGATCAAGATCGATCCCGTAACAAATACACTTAAGCGTGACGGCGTTCCCAGCATCATCAACCCCGATGATAAGACTGCGATCGAGGCGGCTCTTCAGCTTAAGGAAAAGACAGGCGCTACAGTAACAGTAATTACAATGGGCCCTGCACAGGCGGAAAAGGCACTTAGAGAGGCGCTCGCTATGGGTGCGGATGAAGCATTCCTTCTTACAGACAGAGCATTTGCGGGCTCCGATACACTTGCAACGTCCACAATCATTGCTGCGGCTATTAAGAAGCTTGGCGCTGACGTAGTATTTTGCGGACGTCAGGCGATCGACGGCGATACCGCTCAGGTAGGTCCTCAGATTGCTGAGCATCTTGGCATTCCCCAGATCACATATGCAGCTGCAATCGATTATTGCAATGAATGCAACGCTCTCATCGTAAAGAGAGAGTTCGAGGATAGATACCAAACTCTTAAGGTTCAGGGCATGTGCCTTATCACAATCCTCTCCACACTTTCCAAGCCCAGATACATGAACGTTTGGGACATCGTTGCACAGGACGAAAAGGAAATTGGAATCATCACCTTTGCTGACCTTGACCTCAACAAAGAGGACATCGGTCTTGGCGGTTCTCCCACAAAGGTTAAGTCCACAGCAACAAAGCAGTTTGATAAAACAATTGAAACTCTTGAGCTCGATCCCGAATCCGCCGCTAAGGCGATCGTTGACGCACTCAAGGGACGTCATCTTATATAAGGAGGTACTGAATCATGGCAAAGAATATTTGGGTATTCTGCGAACAGCGTGACGGTGAGATACAAAACGTAGCTCTTGAGCTTATCGGCGTTGCTCGTGAGCTTGCAGAAAAGACAGGCGAAAAAGTAAATGCAGTCCTTCTTGGACACAACGTAAAGGATAAGGCAAACGACCTTATCGCACACGGTGCTGACGGAGTTTACGTGATTGACGACGCACACCTTGAAAAGTTTGTAACCGAGCCCTATGCACAGGCGGGTACATATATTGCAAGAAAGTACGAGCCCAACGTTATCCTCTTTGGAGCAACGAGCATCGGTCGTGATCTTGCACCCAGACTCTCCGCTCGTCTTAAGACAGGACTTACAGCGGACTGCACAAAGCTTGAGATGGATGAAGAGGGCAACCTCTTTATGACAAGACCCGCATTTGGCGGTAACCTTTTCGCAACCATCATTTGCCCCGACCACCGTCCTCAGATGAGCACGGTTCGTCCCGGTGTTATGAAGAAGCTTGAGGCGGACGCATCTCGCACAGGCGAGGTTGTTCTTGAAAGTGTTGAATGGGATACATCCAAGTTTGCAGTAACAGTTATCGAGGAAGTTAAGTCCGAAAAAGCTGAAGCTAACATCGAGGACGCAAAGATCCTCGTATCCTGCGGCCGTGGTGTTAAGAACATCGAGAGCGCACACGAGGTTGCTCACAAGCTTAAGGCAACTGTATCCGCTTCTCGTACACTTGTTGACGCGGGCATCGTAGAGCACGCTCGTCAGGTTGGTCAGACAGGTAAGACAGTTCGTCCCGAGGCATATCTTGCATTCGGTATCAGCGGAGCTATCCAGCACCTTGCAGGTATGGAAGAATCCGAATTCATCGTTGCGGTTAATACCGACAAGAATGCTCCCATCTTTAAGGTAGCTAATCTTGGTATCGTATCCGATGCTGAGGCAGTATTTAAGAATCTTAACAAGATGCTTTAATCATTCAAAATAGCATTGTAGGAGCGGGCGATTTTTTAGTCGCCCTCTCCCAACTACAAGCAAATTTTTTTAAAAATTATAAATACATGAAAGGAAGTGTCCCTATGAACAAGGTTTATTTAGTTAGTGCAAAGAGAAGCGCTATCGGTTCCATGCTCGGTATACTCAAAGATGTTTCCCCAACAAAGCTCGGCGCGGACGTGCTTAGAGCAACTCTTGAGGCAGGAAACGTTAAGCCCGAATGGCTTGATGAGGTTATCGTAGGTAACGTTCTTCCCGCGGGAGTAAAGCAGGGACCTGCACGTCAGGTAGCTATCGGTGCAGGCGTGCCCGTTGAAATCCCCGCATATTCACTCAATATGGTGTGCGGTAGCGGAATGAAGTCCGTTATGAACGCATTTACATCCATCAAGGCAGGTATGGCTGATCTTATCGCTGCTGGCGGTACTGAGGTTATGAGCGGTGCTCCTTATCTCGTTCCCGGCAAGGTAAGAGGCGGAAACAAGATGGGCGAGATGAAGCTTGTTGACCACATGCTCATCGACTCACTTACCGATGCCTTTGGCAATATGCATATGGGTATCACAGCGGAGAACATAGCTGAAAGATACGGAATCACCCGCGAGATGCAGGATGAATTTGCTATCAATTCTCAGGCAAAGGCAATTGCAGCTCAAGACGCAGGCAAGTTCGTTGACGAGATTGTACCTCTCACGGTTAAGGTGGGAAGAAAAGAGATCGTGTTTGACGCGGATGAATATATCAATCGCTCAACCACTCTTGAAAAGCTCGGCACTCTCCGTCCCGCATTCAAGCCCGACGGTACAGTAACTGCAGGTA
>JAZRCO010000066.1:0-5345 GCA_045659855.1 Eubacteriales bacterium
AGGAAAAACGACTCTTTCGGAAGCGCCTTTATATACCACAGGAAGACTTAAAAAGCTCGGTAGGGTGGACAATAAAAATGCTTTTCTCGATAATTACGAGCTTGAAAGGGAACGCGGAATAACCATTTTTTCAAAGCAGGCGGTTATTAAAACCGAGGAAACCGAAATAACCCTTCTGGATACTCCCGGACACGTCGATTTTTCCTCTGAAACAGAAAGGACTCTTCAGGTTCTCGATTACGCGATTCTTGTAATCAGCGCAAGAGATGGGGTACAGGTACATACCGAAACCTTATGGAAACTTCTTGCACGCTATAATGTTCCGACATTTATTTTCGTTAATAAAATGGATCTGGAGGATACTGATAAAACAGAGATCATAAAAAATCTCCATAAAAATCTTTCCGAAAACTGTGTTGATTTCACTGCCGAAGGCGATGAATTTTATGAAAATATCGCTCTTTCAGTCCTTGCACTTGACGGAAACGAGCTTGTCTTGAGCGAGAATTACTTTGCAAAAAAATGATAGTTAAAAAATCCGCTTTTTCAAAAGCGGATTTTTTATTGTGAATGTTGCTAAATAATCGCTATTCTTGTTGTGTATGGTGCATAAAAATAACGAAAGGTTGTAAAAAATGGAAAAACTCTCTTGAAATTTATGATATTTAAATATATAATTAAATTAGCAAATTATTGTTTATCGGGAAGTGTTTTCCCGAGAAAGGAAAATTATGAAAAAAATAATAGCTGTTATCCTGGTTATTACAATGCTTGCGGCTGTTCTTGTAGCTTGTAAGCCGATTGGAGGCATTGGAGGAAGCTCAAGCAACTCCACAAGCGGCACGAGCTCCACAAGCGGCACAACAGTGGGCGGGGGAGATCCCAAACCCGATCCCGAATGCAATGAACACAAGGATACAAACACAGACTACGTTTGTGACGACTGTGGCGCTACACTTAAGAATCCCGACGATCCCTTTGTTAAGCCCGACGATACCGACGTTCCCGTTACAGGCGCAATCGAGGTTACCTTAACAGGATACTCTTTTGAGACCATCTATTGTGAGTGGGCTCCCTTGGAGGGTGCCGATAGCTATAACGTATATTGCGACGGCAAAAAGATCGACACCGAGCTTATAAGAAATTACGGCAGCTACTATAGATGTGACGTTCTCGGTCTTAAGGCGGGTACTTACACTATCGACATCGTTCCCGTTGATAACGGTGCCGAGGTTGAGAGCGCAAAGACGAGCTTCACAAGAGAAACAGTTGCACATCTTAGAGAGGGCTTTGCCTTCGTTAACGGCACCTCCAGCGGTGCATACAACGACGACGGTACTCTCAAGAGCAATGCGAGAGTCCTCTATATTACAAACACCAATAAAGATACCGTAACAATGAACGTTCAAATCAGTAAGAACGGTCCCGAGCCCATCACAGGTCTTCAAAACATTCTTACTGCACTTAAGAAGGGCTATGAAAGTGCACCCGTTTGCATTAGATTCATAGGCAATATCACCGACCCCGCAACTCTTGATAAGGGCGACCTTCTCATCGACTGCGGCGAGGGTAAATTCATAGGTGGCATCACTCTTGAGGGCGTTGGTAACGACGCGACCTTCAACGGCTTCGGCGTTAGAATCAAGGGTGCAACCAATATCGAAATTAGAAATATCGGCTTTATGAACTGCGACTCCAATGAGGGCGATAGCATCAGCTTGCAGCAGGATAACGACCACATTTGGGTGCATAACTGCGATATCTTCTACGGTATGGCGGGCGGCGACGCGGACCAAGACAAGGGTGACGGTGCGCTCGATACAAAGAAATCCACCTATATCACACACTCCTTCAACCACTTCTACGATACGGGTAAGTCCAACCTTCTCGGTAATAGCGGTGAAACTGAAGAGAACTACCTTTCCTATCACCACAACTGGTATGACCACTCCGACTCCCGTCATCCCAGAGTTAGAACTGCATCCGTTCACGTATATAATAACTTCTACGACGGAATCTCCAAATACGGTGTTGGCGCAACTATGGGCGCATCCATATTTGTAGAGAATAACTACTTCCTCAATACTAACTATGCAATGCTCATCTCCATGCAGGGCTCCGACATCGCAGGTGACAGTGAGGGCACCTTCTCAAGCGAGGACGGAGGCATTATCAAGGCATTCGGCAACGTATTTGCAGGAACGGGACACCCCGTTGTTTCCTATCAGGAAAACAGTACTCAGTTTGACTGCTACCTTGCATCCACAAGGGATGAAAAGGTTCCCTCAAGCGTAGTTGCAACAAAGGGCGGTTCCGATTATAATAACTTTGACACAAGCTCTATTATGTATAGCTACAACGTTCAAACAGCCGAGCAGGCGATGGCAACCGTTAAGGAATTTGCAGGCCGTGTTCAGGGCGGTGACTTCAAATGGACGTTTACCGATGCCGACAACTCCTCCTACAGCGTTGACGAGGCACTCAAGAGCGCACTTGTAAATTACAAGGGTACACTCGTTTCCACTAACGTTGGCAATACAGCAAACGAGGGCGGAAGCGGCTCCGATAACGGAGATAGCGGAGATAACGGTGATAACGGTGATAACGACGGCAACAATGGTGGCGACACACCCGTAACACCCACTCCCGAGGGCGCTATCGTTCACAACTTTACCACTAACGGAAAGACCTCGAGCTTCTTCACCATCAACGGTAACCTCTCCACATCCAAGGGAACAGTTACCTATAACGGTCTTACACTCACGCAGTGTCTTAAGATAGAGAGCTCTACAAGCATCACCTTTACACTTACCGAGGCGAGAACTCTCATCCTCGTGTTCGTTGAGGATACCACAAACATTAAGATTGACGGTACAAAGGTTACAAGCAGCTCCAACATCATCACCGTTGAGCTTGAGGCAGGTACTCACACTATCACAAAGGCGGATACAAAGAATTTGTTCTACATCGTAATCGAATAATAAAAAAAGATTCGGGCAGCTCGACGAGCTGCCCGATATTTTTATTTTTTGAAAAGATTTGCTTCGATTTCAAATTCTCGAAGGGATTCAACGTATTTGTTTGGGTTAACGGGGAAGGCAAGACCATGTCCTGCTCCCTCAATAGTAACGAGCTTTTTCGGTGCCGAGGTTGCCTCAAAGCACTCAACGCTCATCGAGTGGGGAACGAAATCATCGTTGTCACCGTGAATGAAAACAATGGGTGTTTTCGAGCGAGCGACCGCCTCAACGGGAGAGGTTTCCTCAAGGTCAAATCGACCGAATAGTTTAGCACCGAGTTTAATGAAGGGATAAATGAGGTCGGGGGGGAGCTTCATCTCTCTGACCACCTTTTTTATTATCTTTTTGGATGAGGAGTATCCACAGTCCGCCATAACGCAAACAACGTTGCTTGGGAGATTCTCACCCGACGCCATCATGACCGTTGCCGCACCCATCGAGACACCGCCGATGATGAGGGGACGGCTCTCACCGAATCGCTTTGTTGCATAATCTATCCACGCAAGACAGTCACGGCGCTCATTGATGCCGAAGGAGCAAACCTTACCCTCACTCATGCCCGCACCTCTTTGGTCGATGAGTATCACGCTTCGACCGAGTGCAAAGCAACGCTCAACGCCGCCCGAAAGGTCACGCTCGGCATTGCCGCCGTATCCGTGGAAGATGAGCTCGAGAGGGGAATCCTCACTGTGTTCATAGTAGTAACCGCGGAGCTTGAGATTGTCAAAGGAGCTTATCTCGATCAGCTCTCGCTTCATGCTCCTTATATCGTCAACCCACTTTTTCATTTGTGGATAAAAGGGCTCGTAGATCTCTCCCGGAGGGAGGTCGTATTCGTCTTTTGCAAGCACCTTTCTTTTCGGGGTGCGAAAGACCATTTTATAACAAACGTAGGATGCAAATATACCGATGGCGGCGATGATTAATAAAATCAAAATCATAATTTCGATAACAGAATCCATACTAACTCCTTTAGCTTTCGAGTGTTTTCTTTATTTTATCACAAAAGATCCAAAGAAACAAGATAAAAATATGAAATATTATTAAATTCTTGTTGATATTTTAATGAAAATGCCTTGAAATAAAAATTTGTATATGGTATAATAAAATTTAGATTTTTTAGTAGAGGAGGTATGAATATGGTATTTGGAAAACACGTCAATAAGTATTATCTCAAACACTTTTTTGCCCTATTGATAGGCGTGATTTCACTTATCGCGGTGGACTATTTCCAGCTGAATATACCAAAGTTTTATAACTTTGTTGTAACGGGTCTTAGCAGCGGAGAAATAGTGATTGACGGCACTGTCTTTGCTTTTGATATTGACTTTTTAATAGATAGAATATGCTTGCCAATGATCATTACGATACTCGTCATTGCGGCGGGTAGATTTTTATGGAGAATTTGCATGTTTGGAACAGCAATCAAGGTCGAGACCGACCTTAGAGAGAGAATGTTCGACCACTGCAAGGACCTCTCCCATCAGTATTATCAGGTGAACAAGGTGGGCAATATGATGTCCCTCTTCACCAACGACCTTAGCACCATCAACGAGTGCTTCGGCGACGGAACACTCATGCTCGTCGATGCGATAGCGATGACGGGACTTGCCATCGTTAAAATGTCAAAGCTCGATCCCATCCTTACCATCCTTGCGTTCGTTCCCATGATCCTTCTTTTTGCGGTTGGATCCTTCGTAGGTAAATTCATGACGAAAAAATGGGAGGAAAGACAGGAAAAATTCTCCGCACTTTCCGATTTCACACAGGAGAATTTCTCAGGTATTGCCGTGATTAAGGCATTCGTTAAGGAATTCAAGGAGCTTTGGGCATTTAAAAAGCTCAACAAGGAAAACGAGGATATCAATATCGAATTCACAAAGATATCCACGCTTTTGCACATTTCGGTAACATTTTTCGTTCAGTCAGTAATTTGTATTATTCTCGGATACGGCGGCTATCTCGTTTATAATGACAAGTTTGATATCGGTCAGCTTCTCGAATTCAACGGCTATTTCACATCAATCATTTGGCCTGTAATGGCAATGTCCATGCTCATCGATATGACGAGCCGAGGAAAAGCGTCGCTTAATAGAATTTCAGAGCTTCTTGATGCCAAGCCCGACGTATTTGACGTCGAGGGCGTTGACGAGGTCGAGCACATAAAGGGCGACATCGAATTTAGAAATCTTTCCTTTACTTATCCTGACGGTGAATTTAACGTTCTTGAGAACGTTAGCTTTGAAATCAAAGCGGGCGAGAACGTTGGTATCATCGGTAAAACGGGATCGGGTAAAACTACCATCGTTGACCTTATTCTTAGAG
>JAZRCO010000067.1:0-8863 GCA_045659855.1 Eubacteriales bacterium
AAAAACATTTGTGTTGGGAGTCGCAGAATTCCAACAGGCGATTTGCGCGAAATCTATTAAAAAACGATTAAAGTTTTTCGGGGGTATGGGGGCGGCTTTTCAAAAAAGCCCCCACGACCTAATAAACTAATTATGAGGTAAAAATGAGTCAAGTAATTATTAACGTTGAAAGTAATGAAATAACAAGCAGGGTGTTCGGGTGCTTTGATTGTAATATCAAGGCGATAGAGCGTGCCTTTGAGGTGCGCATTTCAAACCGCCGTGCGACCGAGGGCGATGCCATCGTCGTTGACGGTCACGAGGGCTCGGTGGCGCTTGCCACAAGAGTAATAAATCACCTTGTATCCCTTGCGCAAAACGGCGCTGAGATAAGTGAGCAAAGCGTGAGCTATGCCATCTCCATGGTCGGCGACGGCAACGGTGAGGCACTTAGTGCCACCTTGGGCGACGATTGCATCTTCGTTACAAGCAAGGGCAAGCCCATCAAGGCAAAGACCGTGGGTCAAAAGCATTACGTTGACGCAATAAAGAAGAACACAATCGTCTTCGGCATCGGCCCTGCGGGTACGGGTAAGACCTATCTTGCGGTGGCTATGGCGGTCAAGGCGCTTAGAGATAAGCAGGTTTCAAGAATCATTTTGACCCGTCCTGCTATCGAGGCGGGTGAAAAGCTTGGATTTTTGCCCGGAGACCTTCAAAGCAAGATAGACCCCTATCTCCGTCCGCTTTACGATGCGCTCTACGACATGATGGGCGTTGAGAATTATCAGCGACAAATGGAAAAGCAGGTCATTGAGATAGCTCCGCTTGCCTATATGCGAGGAAGAACGCTCGACGATAGCTTTATCATTCTCGACGAGGCGCAAAATGCAACTCCCGAGCAAATGAAGATGTTCCTCACTCGTCTTGGCTTCAATTCCAAGGCGGTGATCACCGGTGACCTCACGCAGACCGACCTTCCGTACGGTCAAAAGAGCGGTCTTTCCATTGCGACAAGGATATTGGAAGGTATTGACGATATCCACATTCATCAGTTCACGGATAAGGACGTTGTCCGCCACAAGCTCGTTCAGCAAATCATTCTTGCTTACGACAAATTCGAGAAAAGGGCTCAGGAAAATGCCGAAAAGAGAAGAGCCGAGCAAAAAACGTATAAAAAGAGGTAAATTATGAAGCTTAAGATTTATTTTGAAAACGATCAGGAAAAGCATTCCATTCACTACAAATTGAAAATGCTCATTCGCCACACCATCCTTGAAACTCTCGATTACGAGGGCATGGAGAATGACGTTGAGGTTTCCGTTACCTTTGTTGACGATGAGGGAATAAGAGAGCTTAACAAGAAATTTAGAAATATGGACAAGCCCACCGACGTGCTTTCCTTCCCCTTGCTTGACTATGAGGGTGAGAGCGAGGAGCCGTTCTTTGACGAGCTTTGCCACAATCTTGGCGATATAGTTATCTCGCTTGAACGCGCGATGGCGCAGGCAAATGAATTTGGTCATTCATTTGAGAGGGAGGTTGCCTTCCTCACAGCACATTCAATGCTCCATCTCCTTGGCTACGATCACGAATTGAGCGACGAGGACGATGCCGATATGAGAAAAAGACAAAACGACATTATGGAAAGACTTGGACTTTCAGTAAAGTGAGGCAAGTTATGTCTAAATTTTTTAGAATTGTTGCGATTATATTGCTTATAATTTCTGCATTTATGCTTTTGGCCGGCTTGATAAATCTTGAAGAAATTGAGGCAATATTTATTGCTTTTTCGGGATTTTGCGGTATAGTTGCAGGGCTTGCTCTATACACAGTCGGTGATCTTCTTGATAGAGTAAACTACCTTGAAGATCAGCTTAACGTACATCTTCCTGCACAAAGCGAGGAAAAGCTTCCTCAGGTAAAATGCAAAAACTGCGGTAACGAATACGATATGGACTATCCCAAGTGCCCATATTGCGGCGTGAATACTGAATTTGGAAATAAATAAAGGGTGAAAAATGAAAAGAACAGGATTTATTGCAATTGTTGGTCGTCCCAACGTGGGAAAATCGACCTTGATGAATAGAATACTCGGCGAAAAGGTGGCTATCGTTTCCTCAAAGCCGCAAACCACAAGAAATAGAATAATCGGCATTCATACCGTGGGCGAGGATCAGTACGTTTTCCTTGACACTCCCGGTATTCACCAGCCCAAGAACTCCCTTGGCGACTTTATGGTAAAGGCGGCAAACGATTCCATGCACGATGCCGACGCCGTTGTGCTTGTTGTCGATGCGGGCAAGGAGATCACCAAGGTCGAAGAGAATGTTATGGAATACGTTAAAAAGAGCGGTGTGCCCGCAATTCTCGCGCTCAACAAGGTTGATCTTTACACTCGCGACATTATTGCGCAAACGATCACTGCATACGCTTCAAAATGCGATTTCGATGCCTTTGTGCCGATTAGCGCTAAGAACGGTGAAAAGGTTGATGCACTCCTTTCCGAGCTTGAAAAATTCCTCTCCGAGAGCGAGTGGTTTTTCCCCGACGATATTGTGACCGATCAGCCCATTCGTCAAATGGCGTCGGAAATCATTCGAGAAAAGATTTTGAGAACTCTCAATAAGGAGATCCCTCACGGTGTTGCCGTTGTTATCGAGGAATTCCGTGACGAGCCGACCATGGTTACCATTCGTGCCGAAATCTTTTGCGAGAAGGCAAGCCACAAGGGAATTATCGTTGGAAAGGGCGGCAAGGAGCTTAAGATGGTTGGCTCTTACGCTCGCGAGGATCTCGAAAAGCTCCTTGGCAAGAAGGTATATCTCAATCTTTGGGTAAAGATTAAGGAAAATTGGCGCGAAAGCGCAAAAACAGTTGGTAACTTCGGTTATCACGACGAGGAATAAAGTTAGTTTGCGTTTAGGTCGCTCAAGCGGTGGGAAGGTTAGTTTGCGTTTAGACCGCTCAAGCCGCTTGGGCTCCACCTTTGAAAAGGTGGACGAAACAATCGAGCGAGTTTGAGCTGATTATGCGTAAATTTTCGACAATTCCTAAAGGAATTATCGGTACGCTCAATAAAATCCTCTTGCGAAAATGAATTTTCGACGCGGATTTTATCGACCGTACTACGAAAATCTCTCCTACGGAGAGCTTTTCTAAAATTTACTTGCTTTGTGCCTTATAATAAGGTTTGTGCGAACAAATAAACAGTTAGTTGAAGTAGCAAATTATAGATTTTCTCGGCTTAGCTAAACTACAGGCAATTTGCGGTTTCGCAAAGCGAAATGGAGTCGTAAGACGACAAGTGAATTGCTGGGCGCGCCACTAGGACATTATTTTAGCACCGATTTTACGCGCGGCGTCGAAGCTCCATTAAAAAGTTTTTGGTTCTTTTTTCAAAAAGAACGATCTTGATTCTGTAACTATACGAAAGGCAGGTGAGAAAATGCTCTATACCGTTGACGGACTTGTTTTGCGTGCGCAAAACTACGGTGAGAACGACCGACTGATAACTGTGTTAACGCCCGAGGGAAAGATGACCGTTATAGGCAAGGGCGCCAGGTCCATGAAGAGCAAGATAAAGAATCTCACCGAGCCCTTTGTTTATGCAAATTTCGAGCTGAATCAAAAGGGCAATGGCATTGCTTGGATAAAGGGTGGCTCGATCAATCAATCCTTTTACGATTTGCGAAATTCTATAGACAAGCTCTTTCTTGCAGGATATATTTGTGACGTTGCCAATGAGCTCTCGGGCGAGAGAGTGGATTGCAGCGATATGCTTAGACTCACTCTAAACACTCTCTTTGCGGTGATGAGTGACCGCCGTCCGCTTGCTCAAATCAAGGCGGTTTTTGAGATCAGGGCGACGGCTATGTCGGGCTACTGTCCAAACGTTGATTACTGTGAGGATTGCGAGTCGGAGAAGGCGGATGATGCCTATTTTGACATTATGAACGGTGCCGTTATTTGCTCCGAATGCCTTGGCAAGCGCGGGGAGATACATAAAAGAAACGTTTCTCTCGCCTACGATGACGTGCGAGAAAGGAGTATTCTTTTACCGTTAAATGCGGCGTCGCTCACGGCAATTAGGTATGCACTTCATTCACCGAGTGAAAAGATGCTCTCCTTTGTTCTCAGCGAGGGGGAGGACCTCAAGACCTTTTCAAAGGCATGCGAGGAATATTTACTTCATCATCTCGGTCACGGATTTGAATCGCTTGATCTTTACTATTCGATACTATAAAAAGGAAAGCTATGAAATATTCAGATAATTTATTCATTACACTTGAATTTGATAAGATAAAGGCATTGCTCGCCGAATGTGCAATGACCGAGGGAGCCGCATCCATGGCGCATCAGCTTTTGCCGTCAAGCGATCCCGTGGTCATCGTGAGAAAGCAAACGAGAACAACGGATGCTCTTAGACTCGCTAATGCAAAGGGAATGCCCACCTTTATCAATATCCGCGACGTTTCGGCGTCCTGCGAGCGAGCTGAAAAGGGAGCGGTGCTCTCCATGCGCGAGCTTTTGGACATTGGAAACGTATTAAAATCCTCAAGAATTCTTATCGATTATATAAACGGAAATAAGCTCTTCGACACCTCGCTCGACGAGATATTCGATAGACTCATTCCTGATCGCAAGCTCGAGGAGCGCATATTCCGATCCATTATCTCCGAGGATATGATGGCGGATGAGGCGAGCCCCGCCCTTGCGGATATAAGAAGAAAAATCAGACATGAAAACAATAGAATAAAGGATATTCTTCAACAGTACGTTAGCGCGGGATCGCACTCTAAGTACCTGCAGGAGAATATCGTTACTATGAGAAACGGACGCTACGTTGTTCCCGTCAAGGCGGAATGCAAGAACGAGATAAAGGGCTTGCTCCACGACACGTCGGCTTCGGGCGCTACTATGTTTATCGAGCCCGCATCCGTTGTTGAGGCAAACAACGAGCTTCGTATGCTACAAAGCCGTGAGGAGCACGAGATCGAGCGCATTCTTGCGGAGCTTTCGAGTCTTGTGAGCGATGCATCAAGAGCGATTTGGCTCGATTTTAAGAACATATCCGAGATCTCCTTCTATTTTGCGTGTGCAACGCTCAGCCAAAGAATGAGAGCGACCTCTCCCAAAATTTCAAAGGGAAGAACGGTGCGCTTCGTGAAGGCACGTCACCCGCTTATTGACAGGGACAAGGTAGTACCGGTCGATCTTATGATAGAGGGCGGCAATGATACCTTGATTATTACGGGCCCCAATACGGGCGGTAAGACGGTAACCTTAAAGACTCTCGGTCTTTTCGCACTCATGGCGCAGTCGGGCTTGCACATTCCCTGCGACGAGGGAAGTGAGCTTTGCATATTCGACAATATCTTCGCCGACATCGGCGATCAGCAAAGTATAGAGCAGTCGCTCTCCACGTTCTCATCCCATATGGTGAGCATCGTAAGGATGCTTGACGGCATCACGAACGAGAGCTTGGTGCTTTTCGACGAGCTTTGTGCGGGTACGGACCCCGTTGAGGGTGCGGCTCTTGCACATTCGATCATTGAGGCGGTGAGAGAGAAGGGCGCACTTTGTATGGCGACCACTCACTATGCCGAGCTTAAGGCATATGCGCTTCAAACCGAGGGCGTTTGCAATGCGTCCTGCGAGTTTGACGTATCCACCTTGAAGCCCACCTATAAGCTGATTATCGGCACGCCGGGTAAGTCTAATGCATTTGCCATCTCGTCCAAGCTCGGACTCGATGAAAAAATCGTTGAGCGAGCTAAGACCTTCCTTGGTAATGACGATAGAAATTTTGAAACCGTTATTGAAAAGCTCGAGCAAAGCCGAATAGAGATGGAGCGCGAGCGAGCAAGGGCCGAGGAGCTACGTATCGAATACGAGCGCTTCAAGAGGGATAGCGAAAAGCTCATTGAACGAAAGAACAAGGAGGCGGACCGCGAGCTTGAAAAGGCGCGCGAAAAGGCGGTAGCCATGGTGCAAAGCGCCAAGGCGTCAAGCGACTATATTCTCGGTGAGATGGACAAGCTCCGCAAGATGAACGAAAAGGAGCGCAGGGGCGAGGACATTGACGAGGCGAGAAGAAAGATGCGCCAGTACCTCCGTGAAAACGAAAGTAAATTCAATCCCGTTGACGAAAAGGAGGACAAGGAATACGTTCTTCCGCGTCCCTTGAAGGTCGGTGACGAGGTTTATCTTGTGAACATCGACAAAAACGGATTTGTTGTTGATTTGCCCGATAAGAACGGTAACGTTACAGTTCAGGCGGGAATTATTAAAACCAAAACGAACGTAAAGAATCTCAAGCTCGTTGAAAACTCTCCTTCGTTCACCGACAAATCGGGTAAGAAGGTCAAGGCGAGCGAATACAGGGCGACGGTCAGCCGAGTTTGCAAGGACGAGATAGACTTGCGCGGAATGATGGGCGACGAGGCATGGCTCAAGGTTGATAAATATCTTGACGAGGCGATGCTTGCGGGATTGCTCAGCGTTCGACTCATTCACGGAAAGGGAACGGGCGCTTTGAAAAAGGCACTTTGGGAGCGCTTGCGCCGCGATTCGAGAATCAAGTCCCACCGCATTGGACAGTACGGCGAGGGTGATGGAGGCGTTACCGTAGTCGAACTTAAATAAAAACGCTTTAAAACGGTATTGTTCTTTGTATGAATCAAATAAAAAGAATAAAAATTTTTAAAGTGTCTTGTCAATTTATCATTGTTTGTGTTATAATAGATCATAATTTGTTTGTTTAGGGGGGAAAACAATGAAAAAAGAGCTTTTTGGTGAACTTAGAGTAATTGGTATGAAGGGCTGCGAGGAATTTGTTTCGCAGGTTGACAAGTATCTTAAGGAATGGCGTAAGAACCAACCCGAGGAAACTTATCTTGTTGATCACGAATGCCCTAGATTCGGCACGGGTGAAGCAAAGTGTGTTATCCATCAAACGCTTCGCGGTGACGACGTTTATATCGTTACCGACTGCTTCAACTACAGCGTAACCTACGATATGTACGGCATGAAGGTGCCGATGAGTCCTGACGACCACTATTGCGATCTTAAGCGTACTATCGCGGCAATCGCAGGTAAGGCGAGAAGAATCACAGTTATTATGCTCATGCTCTACGAGGGCAGACAGCACAAGAGAAGCTCACGTGAGTCCCTTGACTGTGCGCTCATGCTTCAAGAGCTTATGGGAATGGGAGTTACCAACTTCCTCACCTTTGACGCACACGATCCTCGAATCAATAATGCAGTACCGCTTTCGGGCTTTGACAACGTTCAGCCCACCTACCAGATGATCAAGGCACTTGTTAAGAACGTGCCCGACATCGTTGTTGATAAGGATCATCTCGTTATGATATCCCCCGACGAGGGCGCAATGCAAAGATGCATGTACTATTCATCCGTTCTTGGAATAGATATCGGTATGTTCTACAAGCGCCGCAACTATTCTATCATCGTTAACGGTAGAAATCCCATCGAGGCGCACGAATACCTCGGCTCCGACCTTCACGGAAAGGACGTTATAATCGTTGACGATATGATCGCTTCGGGCGAATCCTTGCTCGACGTTGCAAAGCAGCTCAAGGCAAAGGGTGCAAAGAGAATCTTTAACTTTGCGACCTTCGGTCTTTTCACAAGCGGCTTTGAGAGATTTGACAAGGCATATGAGGAAGGTCTTATCGATAAGATCTTTACAACCAACCTCGTTTATCACAAGCCCGAGCTCCACGATAAAGCATGGTGGTGTGAGGTCAATATGTGCAAGTACGTTGCATTCCTTATTGACACACTCAATCACGACGACACTATTAGCAGTCTTCTTGATCCTGTTGATAGAATTAATAACATTCTTGTTAAATACGAAAAGAGATAAAAATAAGTCCCAAGCGAAATGCTTGGGACTTATTTTACGCAAAAAAAGACCGAGATCCAATCTCGGTCTTTTTATTTTGTTATTGATTATTTTACGCTATATGAGTAGATTCCCATACCCTGATCGTCACTGAAGAGAGTAACAGCAACTGTCAAGTTGATGCCGTTAACGGAAACAACGATGTCCGCTTCATATACTGCGCCGCCAAGCTCTTCGCTATAGCGCAACAAGGAAGCGAGGTCATCTACAGAGGGCATTTCAACGATATTAACGGATTCGATAGAAGAAATACCTGCAAGCTTTTCGTTTGCCTTCAACTCTTCAACGATTTCTTCAAGAGTAGCATCCTTATAGGGAGAGTTGGGGTGAATAAGACCTCTAACCTCGGTAACAAGCTCCTCTTCGCTCAATTTTCCGCTTGAGAAGGAGGAAGTAACATCCATAACATTGGATGCAAAGTTAGTGATGTTGTTGAATTCCTGAATAGGATCGATGGGGCCTCCGATACAGCTGCAAACAGAGAGAGCAGTTGCAAGAACAAAAAGCACGAGTACGATTTTTGTGAGATTTTTAGTAGACATGGCGAACTCCTTTTTTGTTGTTAATTAATATAATGAACTCTTTTAGAGTCATATTGGACACGTGGCTCGGGAAATTCGTCGGGATATCCTATCCAAATGATATTTAGCGGGATGAGCTTATCTTTAAGCTCGAGGATTTCCGCAACGCGCTTTTCCGCTCGTTTTTGAGGATGGACTCCGCACCACACCGCGCCAAGACCGAGATCGGTGGCACGAAGGAGAATGTTTTCCGTTGCTGCCGAGCAGTCCTGGATCCAGTATGCACTGAGCCCAACGGGAAGGGCACGGGAAAGGTTGCCGCAAACGATTATTGCAAGCGGAGCATTCATTTTTGTAAAGCGAGATGCACCTCTAAGCTCGTCAAGCACGGATTGGCTTGTGACGACGAAGAATTCCCACGGGCAACGGTTGC
>JAZRCO010000068.1:0-2087 GCA_045659855.1 Eubacteriales bacterium
GAAATTTCTCTGTAATCGTTTATCTCATTTCTTGTTTCCCTGCCCTCTGCTACGCTGATAACGTACTCAAAGAGCTCATCGGTAAGAGGCTCGCCGGAAAGAGTGGGAGATGCGTCAAAATCGATCCAATTCGCCTTGCGCTCGGCAAGAGAATGATTGGTTGCTATCTTAACTGTGGGAACAGGAGCGCCAACCGGAGTTCCGCGGCCTGTTGTGAACAGAATAATATGAACACCCGCCGCCATAAGATTTGTAATAGCGACAATATCGTTGCCGGGGCCGTTAAGAAGCGAAAGACCGTTCTTGGTCAAGGTATCGCCGTAATCAAGAACGTCAACAACCTTAGAAAGTCCGCCCTTCTGTACGCAACCAAGCGACTTTTCCTCAAGAGTGGTAATTCCGCCCTTCTTATTTCCGGGCGAGGGATTCTCGTATATTACCTGGTTGTGTCTGGTATAGTAATCCTTGAAATCGTTAATAAGCTTAACGGTTTTGTCAAAGACCTCTCTGCTCTCGCATCTCTGCATAAGAAGATGCTCTGCTCCGAACATCTCAGGAACCTCGGTAAGAACGCAGCTACCGCCACTTGCGATAACCTTATCGGAAAGTCTTCCAACAAGGGGATTTGCGGTGATTCCGCTATAGCCGTCGCTTCCCCCGCACTTAAGACCTATCTTGAGCTTGGAAACGGAAACGGGCTCTCTCTTGAACGTATCGGCATATGCTTGAAGTTCTCGAACCAAACGGATACCCTCGGCAACGTCGTCGTCATAATCCTGCGCATTAAGGAATTTAACACGCTTTTCATTAGTTTCGCCAAGAACCTTCTTGAAAACGTCGATATTATTGTTTTCACAACCGAGTCCGAGTACGAGAACACCACCCGCATTGGGATGATTTACAAGTCCGCGCAAAATGAGCTGGGTTGTTGTTTGGTCGTCACCGAGCTGGGAGCATCCAAAGGGGTGCGGAAAATGAAGCGCGCCCGTTTCCTTGGCAATTTGCTCGGCAACGTTATTTGCGCAACCGCCGGTTACAACGATCCAAACGTCGTTCCTTATGCCGACACTACCGTCCTCACGAACGTAGCCCATAAAGGTACGATCCTTTTCGCCCGACCCGATATCGTAGAAGGTGGGCTCATATTTATACTCAAGATTTCCTGAAAGATTAGTCTTGATATTATGATTATGAACGTGCTCGCCCTTTTTAATATCGACTATGGCGTGTCCGATCGGATTGCCATATTTTATAATGTTTTCGCCCGCCTTGATGTCGCGGAGCGCATATTTATGTCCGTCATCAAGGTTGATGTCAACGTTATCTAATTTGTTAATTAACATTTTTCAATCTCCTCAGCAAGGAAGGAAAGATCCTGTCCCCAAAAATCTACGTTAGCAAGAATCTCACGCGTGTTATGATTTTTCATAAACTCGATAACCTCGGGAGCATCCTGGGGCATATCGGTCTTGTAGAACTCGATGAGCTTTGCAAAAGCAAAGATGAGAGTCTTGGGCATTTCATTGAATCTCTTAATATATTCGAGAATGGAAGGAAGAACTCTTACCTTGAACTTGCTAACCGAGTTGAGTGAAATTGCGGAAAGATAGTGCTTGATGTAAGGATTGCCAAATCTTTCAACAACGCTGTTAGCGTATGCGATAAGCTCGTCCTTGGGAAGATCGAGTGTGGGGCAAATCTCGTCAAATATGCAGCTTCTAAGATGAGCGCACATTCTCTCATCATCGATGCAGCTCTTTACAGTATCGAAGCCCTCGAGCATTGCATAAGGAACAAGACTTGTGTGTGCACCGTTAAGGATGCGAACCTTTCTTGTGCGGTACATTTCAAGCTTATCCTTTGTCACGATAACGTTAAGTCCCGCCTTTGCAAAGGGGATCTCGGACTCGAGATCGTAATCGGTTTCGATTACCCAAAGGTGGAAGAATTCACTTGTGTTGAGCATATTGTCCTCATATCCAAGTCCGAGATCCTCTCCTCTTGGAAAGCCGGTATTGATTCTGTCAACGAGTGTATTTGTGAACACGTTTTCATTCTCTACCCAAGCCTTGAAATCATCTCCAAGC
>JAZRCO010000069.1:0-14564 GCA_045659855.1 Eubacteriales bacterium
GCTCCGATGAGCTGCTCCTTAGGATCGGTGGGGAAGTCAGAGCCGATCTTTGCCTTGTACTCAGCCTTGAACTGCTCAGCGAGCTCCTTAAGATCGTCAGCTGTAAGCTCAACGTCGAGCTTAACGCCCTTTTCTTCCTTCATCTTATCGATGAGCTCCTCGAAGTACTTCTTACCAACTTCCATAACAACGTCGGAGTAGATCTGAATAAATCTTCTGTAGCTGTCATATGCCCAACGAGCATTGCCTGACTTCTTAGCCATAACTTCAACAACCTCTTCGTTAAGACCGAGGTTAAGGATTGTGTCCATCATACCGGGCATGGATGCACGAGCACCGGAACGAACGGAAACGAGAAGGGGATTTTCAAGATCACCGAACTTCTTGCCAGTGATGCCTTCCATCTTTACGATGTACTCATTGATCTCTGCCTGAATTGCGGGGTTGATCTGACGGCCGTCCTCATAGTACTGAGTACATGCCTCTGTGGAAATTGTGAAGCCCTGGGGAACGGGAAGACCGATGTTGGTCATTTCAGCGAGGTTCGCACCCTTACCACCGAGGTTCTCACGCATGCTTGCATTACCTTCTGTAAAGAGGTAACAATACTTGTTTGCCATTTTTGATTCCTCCAAAAATAAAATATAAAAATGTTTTTATAAGCGTTGGTTAACAGTCCCGATACTTAAAGACAGGACAAGAAGGCATACATTTGTATGCCAAGCGAAAATATACGCTTATTCCACCCGACATTATACCATAAAATTCTTATTTTGAATATAGTTTTTTTGCATTTTTTGGCTCCAAAATGTAAACAATTTGTTAACAAAACATTCATTTTTGCATTAACTGAACAAAATTCATATTTTTGAGATATATTTTACAAAAATCTTTTGACAAATCATGTATTATATGATATAATATATCGTCAGTTTAAGATAAGGAGGAAAATATGGTCAAGATAACAATCGTTGATAAAAATTCACGAGCGCAAAGAGTTGGAATATGTGAAAATGATATTCTCGTTTCGATTAGCGGTAGAGAAATTAATGACGTTCTCGATTACCGTTTTCATCTTGCAAACAAGGTTCTCGATATATGTGTTTTGAGAGATGGTGTTGAACTTCATTTTGACATTACAAAAAGTGAATATGACGATATCGGGCTCGACTTTGAAACTCCTCTTATGGATAAAAAGCATTCCTGCGAAAACAAATGCATCTTTTGCTTTATCGATCAGCTTCCCAAGGGACTAAGAAAAACGCTTTATTTCAAGGATGACGACTCAAGACTCTCGTTTTTGCACGGTAACTACATCACCTTAACGAATCTCGATGAGAAGGATATAGATCGCATTATCGAAATGCATATTTCCCCCGTTAACGTGTCCGTTCACACAACAAACCCCGAGTTAAGAGTCAAAATGATGAAGAACAAGCGCTCGGGCGAGGTATTATCCTACTTGAAAAAGCTTGCCGACGCAGGCATAAATATTTGCGGTCAAATCGTTCTTTGCAAAAACATCAACGATAAAGAGGAGCTCGATAGATCAATGAGAGATCTTTGCTCCTACTATCCCGCGTTGCAAAGTGTGTCCATAGTACCCGCAGGTAAAACCAAATTTAGAGAGAATCTCTATCACCTTGAAAGCTTCACAAAAGAAGATTGCGTGAGCGTTATCGAGCAGGTTGAAGCGTTTGCCGACCAGTGCCTTGAGAAATACGGCTCAAGACTCTTCTTTTGCGCTGACGAATTTTATATTAAGGGAAACGTTCCGCTCCACGAGGACGACTATTATGAGGGTTATCCTCAAATAGAGAACGGTATCGGAATGCTCACCTCACTTTTAACCGAATTTGGCATCGAAGAGGATTTTCTCGACGAGTATTTGGATAAATTTAATGCTCCGAGAAAAATAACCGTTGCCACCAGCGTTGCATCAAGTGACAAAATACAGGAAATGTGCTCAAGACTTTCCAAGTCAGTCGAAGGACTTGAGATAACAGTTCATACAATTGTGAATAATTTCTTTGGTCATGAAATTACAGTATCCGGATTACTGACGGGAACGGATATATATGATCAATTAAAGGATAAAGAGCTTTACGATGAGCTTATTCTCCCGCCAAACGTATTGCGAGCCGAGGGTGATTTGTTCCTTTGCGGCATGAGTTTGGAAGAGCTCTCAGAAAAGCTAAACGTTAAAATCAGGATTTCAAGTAATGACGGAGCAGGATTTGTTTCGGCAATGCTTGGAATTGAATAAGGAGGTAATAATATGGCAAAACCAATTGTTGCTATTGTCGGCAGGCCTAACGTCGGCAAAAGTACACTTTTTAATAAGCTTATTGGCGAGCGTCGTTCAATCGTTGAGGATACTCCCGGTGTAACCAGAGATAGAATCTACGGTGAGACCGAATGGTGCTCCAAAAAGCTCGTCATTATTGACACGGGAGGTATCGAGCCCAAAACTACCGATATCATCCTTAAGCAAATGCGTTTCCAAGCGCAAATAGCTATTGATACGGCTGACGTTATCATCTTTATGTGTGACGTAAGAACAGGTCTTACCGCCGACGATAGAGATATCGCGACCATGCTCAAGAAGAGCGGAAAGCCCATCGTACCCTGTATCAATAAATGTGACAGTGTAGGTCACGTACCCTACGAATTCTATGAATTCTATGAGCTTGGCTTCGACTGCGAGCCCATTGCGGTTTCATCAGTTCACGGTACTGGCTCAGGCGACCTTCTCGATGCAGTAATTGAAGCACTCCCCGAGGATGTCGATTTCGAGGATGAAGAGGACGATAGCATTAAGGTAGCCGTTATCGGCAAGCCCAATGCGGGAAAATCATCCATTATCAATAAGTTTATCGGCGAGGAAAGACTCATTGTTTCTAACATTGCAGGCACTACCCGTGATGCAGTAGATACCAAGGTTGAGAATGAATACGGCAAGTTTACCTTTATTGATACAGCAGGTATTCGCCGTTCGTCGAAAATTAACGATAAGATTGAAAAATACAGTGTTCTTAGAGCACATATGGCTGTTGAAAGAGCCGACGTTTGTCTTATCCTCATTGACGCCAACGAGGGCATCACCGAGCAGGATGAAAAGATTGCAGGTATTGCTCACGAGGCGGGCAAGGCATCCATTGTTATCGTTAATAAGTGGGACTCAATTGAGAAGGATAATAGCACGGTTAACGAATATACAAGAGATATTCAAACCTCACTCGCATATATGTCATATGCTCCCATACTCTTCGTTTCGGCAAAGACCGGACAAAGAGTTAGAGAGATCTATAAGCACATTCAGTATGTTTATAACCAAACTAATACAAGAATACCGACAGGTATGCTTAACGACGTGCTTGGCGAGGCAACTATGAGAGTTCAGCCCCCCTCCGACAAGGGACGCCGCCTCAAGATTTACTATATGACTCAAGTTAGCGTTGCACCGCCTACATTCGTTATCTTTTGTAACGACGTAGAGCTCTTCCATTTCTCATATCGCCGTTATATCGAAAACTGTATTCGTGAGACCTTTGGATTCAAGGGTACTCCCATCCATATTATCATTCGTGCGAAGGGAGATGAGGTCTAATGTTTATAGATAATATTCAAATTTACGTTAAAGCAGGTGACGGTGGAAACGGTGCTATCTCCTTTAGACGAGAAAAATACGTTGCCAAGGGAGGTCCCGATGGAGGAGACGGCGGGCACGGAGGAAACATCGTGTTCCGCATTGACGAGGGATCAAATACATTGCTTGCTTTCCGTTATAAGAGAAAGTTTATTGCAGGCAACGGTGGCAACGGTAAGGGCGCAAAGTTCCACGGAGCCACTGCAGATGACCTTGTAATCATGGTTCCGAGAGGTACACTTATTAAGGATGCCAATACGGGAAAGATCATCAAGGATATGTCCGATGATGAGGACTTCATTTGCTGTAAGGGCGGTCGTGGCGGATGGGGAAATAAGCATTTTGCAACACCCACTCGTCAAGTACCTAATTTTGCAAAAAATGGCACCAAGGGTGAGGAAAAAGAGATCATTCTTGAGCTTAAAATGCTTGCCGATGTAGGTATTATTGGATATCCGAGTGTTGGTAAGTCATCAATTCTCGCAAGAATCAGCTCCGCAAAACCCAAAATTGCCGATTACCATTTCACGACCCTTTCTCCTAATCTCGGAGTAGTTTCCACAGGTGGAGAGAGCGGATTTGTTGCAGCCGACATTCCAGGACTTATCGAGGGCGCTGCTGACGGTGCGGGTCTTGGACATGCATTCCTTAGACATATCGACCGTTGCCGTCTTCTTTGGCACGTTGTTGATATCTCTTGCTTTGAAGGTCGCGATCCCATTGAAGATATCGTAAAGATCAATACTGAGCTTGAAAGATATAGCCCCGAGCTTGCACAAAGAAAGCAAATTCTCGTTGCAAATAAGGTTGATGCGCTCGATCCTGATATCGTCGATATCAAGGCATTCGAATCTTATGTCAAGAAGAACGGATGGGTGCTTATGTACGTTTCAGCGGCAACTGGTGAGGGACTTAGTGAGCTTATTTCATATACTGCCGACGAGCTTAGAGAATTGCCACCCATGACAATCTACGAAGCCGAATATGCACCCGAGGATGCTTACGTTGGCGGAGCAAAGGAAACAACGATTCGTCGTGAGAGCGGAATGTTCATCGTTGAGGGCGAATGGCTCTTCAATCTTATGGGACAAATCAACTTCTCGGACTACGAATCCTTGAATTACTTCCAAAGAATTCTTTATAGAAGCGGAGTATTTGAAGAGCTCGAAAAGCACGGATGTGTTGACGGAGATACAGTTTCTATCTACGATTTTGAATTTGATTTTGTAAAATAGCTTAGGAGGACACACTATGAATATTTGGCATGATATTGATCCAAGAGAAATTACTCCCGAAGAGTTTACCGTAGTTATTGAGATTCCCAAGGATTCACAATGCAAATACGAGCTTGATAAGGATACAGGTCTTATAAAGCTTGATAGAGTTCTTTATACATCCACTCACTATCCTGCAAATTACGGATTCATTCCGAGAACATATGCTGACGACAAGGACCCCCTTGACGTTCTCGTACTGTTTTCTCCCGCTATCTATCCCTTGACGCTTTGTAAGGTTAGACCGATAGGTGTTGTACGAATGGTTGACGGTGGCGATATCGACGATAAGATTATCGCGGTTTTGGTTAACGATCCTACCGCTAAGGAATATAATTCAGTCAATGATTTGCCCTCGCACATCTTCGATGAAATTATGCATTTCTTTAAGGTTTACAAGCAGCTTGAAAATAAGAAGACGGCGGTAAAATCCCTCTATGATAGAGATAAGGCAATCGAAATCATTAAGCAGGCGATCGAGGATTACGAAAAAATGTTTACATAAAAACAAAGACCAATGGGGCAACCCATTGGTCTATTTTTATTGAAAATTGGAATATGAGATACCAAAGCTTTGCGCGAATCTTTCTGGATATGAGTTCTTCGGGCAGTAGATAGTTAATGACCTTGAGCATCCGTCAAAGGCACCGTATCCGATCGTAGTCACCACATCACTGAGATAAACCGTTGTGAGAGCAAAGCAACCGTAAAAGGCAAACCAGTCGATTTCACTACAAGTACTCGGCAAGGTTACGCTTTTTACCTTTGTATCGGTAAAAGCATTTTTTCCCACCTTTAATACGGGCAGCTGCTGTATTTTATTCGGGATTACCACACTCGTTTGCTTACCCGTGTATTTGGTAATTGTAACGCCTCCGTTTTCAATCACGTATTCAAATTCTACACTTGTACTATCAACAGTTTCGTCCTCATTTTCATTGACATTATTTGACTCATCCTTATCCTGTTTTCCGTTTAATGAAATAATCGAGTTAATCAGCTCCGAATGATTATCAATCTTGCTTTTAAGAGCTTGAATTTCTTGGTTGTAATTCTTAATTATCGTTTCTTCAATTTTGGTGTTAATTTCGTATCTAACAACAAAAATTGAAACTATACCGATAAGTAAAATGAGAATAAATGATGCGTATTTTGCTGCCTTCATAAATATTAAACCTCCGATTTTTTATAGTCATTAAACTATATGATAATCGGAGGTAAATTATTCTTATTGAATGTCAAATTCCTGCGCTTCCGTTTTCATAAATGCCTCAAGGCAGGTATCACCGTTAGCGTTAAGAGTTTTGAAATAGAAGGTGTCGTTATCTGTGACTCTATGTATCGTGAGCTCATCGTTATATATCGCTCCTCGAATAAACGAAAGCATAATTTCCTTAACTCTAAATTTCTCGGGAGAGGGAAGAAAGTCTATAAGCATATTGGGATAGTGAGTGTTGTTCATATGCTTATTGTAATCAATGTCGCTATAAACGATTTTCCTATTGCCAACGGCAACAAGACCTTCGGCAGGGAACTTGATTTTTCTCGGCATATCCACCTTGAGAGATTCAATATCAACGAAATTATTCTCAAATTTGTTTACGGGAAGAAGCTTGTGCTCAACGGTATCAATCAAGCACCACGTTGTAAGTGCATCAGCTATAATTCTACCCTCCTTTTTAACTGCAAAGCTTCTATAAAAGGTAAAGCCGCGTGATTCGATACCCGTCCAAGTTTCAACAGTGATATCATCATAGGCGTGTGCCGGCTCATAGAATCTCATATATACCTTTGACAAGATAAATGCTTGGTGAAGAACGTCACGAATGTATTCAAGATTTGGGTACATCGTTTGAATATGCTTATTTGTTGTTTCTTGCATATACGTAAGAATGGCTGAGGGAGTGATCTCTCTATTCGCATTGGTATCATGCCATCTTACGTTATAATTTTGCGTGAATTTCATTTTGTATTTCTCCAATTTTGCTATGATAACAGACCAAAGCTAACGGCAATTGCCGAATTGACGGCATCCATTGTTTTATCATCGAGATGCCCCATTTTTTCCTTTAATCTTTGCTTGTCGATCGTCCTAATTTGTTCAAGCAAGACAACCGAATCCTTGGCTAGACCGACCTGGGTTGCATGGATATCGATATGCGTTGGAAGATGCGTTTTGCCCATTCTTGAGGTAATCGCTGCCGCAATCACGGTAGGACTGTATTTGTTTCCAACGTCGTTTTGAACTATAAGTACAGGTCGAAGTCCGCCTTGCTCCGAGCCAACTACGGGGCTAAGGTCGGCATAATAAATATCTCCTCTTTTAACACTAATCATAATACCTCCTCAATAGACAAGCCGTTCAGTCTTATCTACCTGCTGGTATATTTTTCCCAAGTTGTACTTGCTTTTAATCAGTCAATATCAAATACCTCATGGAAATTTTTCACAAATAAAACTGTACTGATAAAAGTATATTAAGAATCGAAAAATGTGTTAAAAAGATGAGAAGTGTTATGAAAAGTCGAAAACGATCTTTCCTTCCTGTAATTTGAGGAAAGCATCAAATTTCTTACCGTTTTTAGAGGTAAATCCTTGAATTTTCGAGGTTTTTCCGTTTTCAAGAAGCATTTTAGCATTTGTCATTGAAATTGAACGGCCAAGAATGTAGCCGTTAATAATGAACTTGCAACCGGTTTCTCTGTAGTTGGAGCATCCATAGCCGAATTTTATTCGTCTGACCTCGCCTCCGCAAAGGGGACACTGACCTACGGTGTCGCCAAAGAATCCGTTGTCAGTATCAAGCTCGATAGGAACGTTTTTAGAAGCAAAGATTTGAGCAAGCTCCTCAACCGTCAATCGAATTGCGTCATCAATTTCAATTTGACCTTTATATACCCTCTTGAGCGCTTGACCAAGCTGACTCGTTTTATACTTATCCATATTGATGTTCATTCTTGTCAGAGATTCTATCAAGAAGATACCGCCGGGAAGAATGGTATATACGTCTTTGTTAAGGTTAATATAATTGCTGTTTCTTGCGTTGTCGATAATACCCGTTCTCGTAGCTTCGGTACCGAGCTCAAGGCCCTCGAAAATTGCCTTGTAATCCTCAGTATCGTCAACGGGCTCTACGTCCTCGGCTGATTTTTCATCAAGCACCGCCTTGTCATCCTTGAAGGGATTCTTCAAATAGTTATTGAGAGTTTCGATAGTATAATGACGGGGAGGTGTTGTCTCTTTTTCGACGGGCTTGAAATTGATCACAACCTCATCACCCTTGGAGAGCTTGGGGAGGATTTTGTCCTTTTGATTGTAATCATCGTACTTTGTCCAACCCTTTTGAACAATGACCGTGCCCTTAATAGAGAAGTCCTCATACTCGCCAACGCTAATAGTGATTTCGCTTCGCTCAACGATACAGTCCTCGGCGCAAAATACTGCGACAAAGCGTCTAAATACCGTTGAATATACCTTCATCTCATCGGGAGTTAACTTGGATGCATCGGGGATCTTGTAGGTCGGTGTCAAAGCGGAGTGGGATTCAATTTTCGAGTCGTCGAAGATCTTCTTCGAAAACTTAAATTCAACGGGATAACCGAGCTTTTTGCAGCTTTCAAGAATGCTTTTAACCTTGCCTTGTTCAGTTGTTGCAAGGTACTCCGAGTTGGTTCTCGGATACGTCAAATATCCGCTTTCGTAAAGCTTTTGAATAATATCCAAGCTTTGCTTCATCGACATCTTATACTTCTTACCAAGCACGTTTTGGAGCTTGGAAAGAGAATAGAGCTTACCGGGTGAAAGGGTTTCTTTCTTTCTCTTTACTGCGGTAACTGTTGCCGTTGAATGATTATATTTGTTGCAAAGCTCTTGTGCTTTGGGAAGCTCATCCTTTGAGAATTTAACCTTGCTGTTAAGCTCAATTACCTCGCCGTTAGTGAATTCCTTGCTCGCAATAGCATAATACTTTTCGGGCACGAAATTTTTTATAGCCATATCTCGATCGTATATCGCTTTTACGATTGGAACGATAACTCTACCAACACGAAGAAGAGCGCCGGTTTTTAAGGTAGCATATCTTGTGAGATTTACGCCGTATAACCAGTCAATGTAAGTTCTTGCAAAGCCCTCGTTTGCAAGATTGTCATATTCTTCGCTCGTTTTCATTTCAGTGAGCGCTTTTGCGACGGTTTGAGGAGTTTGGTCGGGAAGCCACAGGCGTTTGATAATCTTTTTGTTATTAAGTGCATTTTGAATGCACAATCTAACGATAATTTCACCCTCGCGGTCCGCGTCTCCGGCATTTACAATGGTGTCAACGTCATCTCGGTTACAAAGATACTTAATAACGTTGAACTGCTTGGCTACACCTGCATCAGTGTTCTTTTTTGCGTCCTTCCGCAATTCGAAATCGAATCGTGTGGGGAAGCATGGGAGATTATCCATAGTCCATTTACCCGAGCCGTCGGGGGATGGATTGTAATGCTCAATATCGGCAAGAGAAAAGAGGTGACCGAATGCCCACGTGATAAGATAACCGTTACCCTCAAGATAACCGTTTTTGTTATTCATTTTTCCAATACCGGCGGCGATATTACGCGCAAGACTCGGTTTTTCGGCAATAATCAGTATCATACGGACTCCTTTCTCATAAAATACCTAAACATTATAACCGATTTAAAGCTTTATGTCAAGAAATAAATTTGCTGTTGATTATCCTTGTAAGATGTGCTATAATAAAAGCACAAAAAATTCGAGGAGGTCATGATATGGCTGTATTAAAATGTATATCGATATTTTTGGTGGTGGTATTAGTTGCTTTTTTGTTTGTTCAACTTATTTATCTTCCCAAATATTTAATTGAAGACCATATGGTCGAGCTTTCAACTCAAGCAAGTGATGAAATTACCGTAATGAGCACTAATGTGAGATGTTATGCTCCCGAAGACCTCTTCAAAAAGAGCTGGTTTTATCGCGCACACCTCATAATTGAGGACATTAACACGGTAAAGCCAGACATTATCGGATTCCAAGAGGTTACTTGGGTGCATTATAGCTATTTGAAAAATGCAATGCCCGACTATGATTCTGAAATTCTTTACCGTGATGAATTCATCCTCAGCGAGGGATGTCCCATATTCTATAGAACGGATAAATTCGATAAGCTCGATAGCGGTAGCTTTTGGCTTAGCGAAACTCCCGAGGTTATGAGTAAGGACTGGGGCGCAGCTCTCTATAGAGTTTGCTCCTATATCATTCTCCAGGATAAAGAAAGCGGTGACGAATTTATAGTATTCAACACCCACCTTGATCATGTTAGCGATGAGGCAAGAATTGAAGGAATAAAGGTAGTTCTTAATAAAATCGCCGAGTTTGGTGACCTTCCTGCCATTTTAATGGGCGATTTGAATGCCAAGCCTAGCAGTTCAACAATCCAATCTACAAAAGAAGCGTTTGATGACGCACATGACATAGCAATTTCAGCTGATGAAGGACCCACCTTCCACAAGTGGGGAACGCAGCCCAATCGAGAGAGAATTGACTATATTATGATTTCTAAGAATACAAGCGCCGTTTCGGAATATAGAATACTCAACAATTGCCACGACGGCGTTTATTCGAGCGACCACTCGTCAATCTACGTCAAACTTAAGTTTTTGATATATAATGCTGATTCTCCCCAATAATTTGGGGAGAATTTTTTGTTTAAATAGCGGAAATCTTCTGCTAAAATATTGACTTTTTTTGACTTTAGTAGTATAATGTTATCTTGATATAATATTTATTATGGAGTAGTATGTTTTGAATATAAAAGTTTTACCACCACAAGCAATAGAAGAGCAACATGAATTCATGAATCGCATAAAAACGGCAAACGATGCATTTGCACTTGAAAACGGATTTCGCAAGGGCGCATTTGTAATGACCTTCGGTTGCCAACAAAATGAAGCCGACAGTGAAAAGATTGCAGGTATGGCTGAGGCAATGGGATATGAAATGCTCAATTCTCCCGAAAACGCATATCTCATAGTTGTAAATACTTGTGCAATTAGAGAGCATGCCGAGCTTAAAGCACTTTCAATAATAGGTCAGTATAAGCATTTAAAGCAAAAGAATCCCGAATTAGTGATTGCGGTTTGCGGATGCATGGTTACCCAAGAGCATAGAGTGAACGATATAAAGTTTAGATATCCCTACGTTGATTTCGTTTTTTCAACCGCAGCTATCCACAAATTGCCCGAGCTCCTCTTTGAAAAGGTTCGCAAAGGCAAAAGACTCTACTGTGTTGATGAAGACTATTCAGTCGCTGAAGGTCTTCCCATTAAGCGAGAGAGCACTTATCGCGCATGGGTATCAATAATGTACGGATGCAATAATTTTTGCACCTACTGCATCGTACCTTACGTTAGAGGTAGAGAAAGAAGTAGACGAAAAGAGGAAATAATTAACGAGGTAACCGAGCTTGTAAAGAACGGCTATAACGATATTACGCTTTTAGGTCAAAACGTTAACTCCTACGGCAAGGATATGGGCTTTGATTATGATTTCGCTGATCTCCTTGAGGAGCTTGCTCAAATCGAGGGTGATTTCAAACTTCACTTTATGACTAGCCATCCCAAGGATGCCACAAAGAAGCTTGTTGACGTTATTGCGAAATATCCGAATATCGCAAAGCAATTCCACTTGCCATTGCAGTCGGGTAGCAATAAGATCCTTAAGAGAATGAATCGCCACTATCAAATGGACAGATATCTCGAGATAGTTGACTATATGCGTGAAAAGATTCCTGATATCGTCATCACAACCGACATCATTGTTGGATTCCCAGGCGAGACCGAGGATGATTTCCAAGGAACACTTGATGCTCTCAAGCGCGTTAGATACGATATGATCTATTCCTTCATATACTCACCCCGAAAGGGCACTCCCGCAGCTGAATTTGAGGATCAGGTACCTTCATCAGTGCAATCCGAGCGATTTGGGCGTTTGTTGAATTTGCAAAACGACATAGCATTTGAAATAAATCAAAAGCATCTTGGAGAAACTATTAGAGTTCTTTGTGACGGAAAGAGCAAAAACAATCCCGAGGTTTTGTCAGGAAGAACCGAAGGCAATAAAATCGTTCTTTTCAAGGGCCCCGAAACCCTTGAGGGAAAACTTGTAAACATTAAAATAACAAAATGTGAGACCTTTGCACTTGTGGGTGAAATGGTCGATTAAGGAGTTAATATGGAAATTTTTGAACTTGCAAAGCTTCTTGGTGAAGCTATTAAAAAGGATGCACGCCTTGTTGAATTTGAAGAAGCTAAGATTGCTTACGAAAACGATATTGAGCTTCAAAATGCACTTAAAGAATACGAGGTTCAGCAGCAGTCACTTCAATTTGAGATGCTCAAGGAAGACAAGGACACCTTTACAATTGATGCTATTAATGCAAGAATCGAAGCGCTCTACAATGAAATCGTTACAAATGAATCGTTCTTAAAGCTCAACCAAATTCAACTTGAGGTAAACGAACTTATGAACGAGGTTAACAACACGATCACCTGTGCTATCACGGGTGAGGATCCCAAGGCAGCGTGCACTCACAACTGTGCTACCTGCCACTCTCAATGCCACTGATACTTTAATGCTTTTATATAAAGGAGAAGATTGTCCATGACACCAATGATGGAACAATACTTTGAAATTAAAAAACGTTATAAGGACTTTTTGCTATTTTACCGTCTAGGTGACTTTTACGAAATGTTCTTTGACGATGCTATCCTTGCATCAAGAGAGCTCGAATTGACTCTCACAGGTAGAGATTGCGGCGAGGAGGAGCGCGCACCCATGTGCGGTGTTCCTTATCACAGTGCCGAATCTTACATAGGTCGCTTGATCGAAAAGGGATACAAGGTAGCGATTTGTGAGCAAATGGAGGATCCATCCCTTGCAAAGGGACTTGTTAGACGCGACGTAACGAGAGTGGTTACTCCAGGTACTCTTATTGAATCCAATTTGCTCACCGAAAATCAAAATAACTATCTTTGCGCAATATATTTCGATGCCGAAGAAATTGGCGTTTGCTTTGCCGACGTTTCAACAGGACAAGCATTTGCAACGTCATTCAACGGAAAGGAAAAGGAATCCAAGCTCAACACTGAGCTTTCAACTTATAGACCAAGTGAGATTATCCTTAACGTTTCCGTAGATTCATTTACCGATCAGGGTAGATTCCTCAAGGATAGAGTTACTGCTCTTATCTCTGATAATCAGGCATTTAGATTTGACTATAATAGCGCATATGATGAGGTTAGAGCAAGCTTTGAAAAGGAAAGAAGCGCTTGGGACGGAAGAAAGCCCGTTATTTGCTCAATCGGAGCACTTCTTAACTACCTTGCCGAGATGCAAAAAACCACTAATACCAACATAAAAGACCTCAAGATATACACAACAGGTCAGTTTATGGAAATAGACGTAAACTCAAGAAGAAATCTTGAACTTTGCGAAACAATGAGAACGAAAGAGAAGAGGGGCTCGCTTCTTTGGGTGCTCGATAAAACTAAGACCGCCCCGGGCGCAAGATTGCTCCGTCAATGGGTAGAGCATCCTCTCTTAAAATCATCCCTTATCTTGAAAAGGCAAAATGCCGTTCAAGAGCTCTACAACGACTTTATAAAGCGTCAAGAGCTTGAAACGCTTCTTGCCGATGTACTCGACCTTGAGCGCTTGCTCACCAAAATTATCTACGGAACAGCAAACGGCAAGGATCTTCGTGCGGTTTGCAACACAATTTCCGTATTTCCTGAAATCAAGGCACTTATTTCGGATTTTAAGACCGATGAGCTTAAGAAGATATACGAGAGCTTCGACACACTCTCCGATATTTATAACCTTATTCAAAGATCCATCAAAGAGGATGCGCCATTCTCGGTTCGTGACGGCGGTATCATTCTTGAAGGATATAATGAAGAGGTCGATCATCTCAGATCCATTATGACCGACGGTCACCTTTGGATAGATAATATTACTCAGCAGGAAAGAGAATCCACGGGAATCAAAACACTTAAGATAAACTACAATAAGGTTTTCGGATACTATATCGAGGTCACGAAATCACTTATTAATATGGTTCCCGATAGATATATTAGAAAGCAAACCTTGTCAAATTGCGAGCGATACATCACTCAAGAGCTCAAGGACGTTGAATCCACGATTCTTGGTGCCGCCGATAAGGTATGTACGCTTGAATATAATCTTTTCCAAGAGATTCGTCAAAAAATCGCCGACGAGAGCGAGCGTATTAGAAAAACCGCAAATCTTGTTGCAACACTCGATGTTTATAACAGTCTTGCAACCGTTGCATATAAGAATAATTACGTTCTACCCGAAATTGACGACAGTAATGTTATAGATATTAAGGACGGTAGACATCCCGTTGTTGAGCAGTTCGTAAAGGACACGTATTTTGTTCCTAACGACACAAAGCTCAACACCAAGGGTGAGAGACTTATGCTCATAACAGGTCCCAATATGGCGGGTAAATCCACATATATGAGACAGAACGCCCTTATTGTAATAATGGCGCAGATAGGCTCATTTGTCCCTTGCGAAAGTGCAAGAATAGGCATAGTTGACAAGGTGTTCACAAGAGTAGG